>NZ_JAYGIF010000152.1:0-60548 GCF_034931345.1 Pseudanabaena sp. CCNP1317
AAACCTACAACATCGTTGCAGCCCACGGCTACTTCGGTCGCTTGATTTTCCAATACGCTTCCTTCAACAATAGCCGTTCCTTGCACTTCTTCTTGGCTCTATGGCCAGTAGTTGGCATCTGGTTCACCGCATTGGGCGTAAGCACAATGGCATTCAACTTGAACGGTTTCAACTTCAACCAATCGATTTCTGACAGCCAAGGACGAGTAGTACCTAGCTGGGCAGACGTAATCAACCGCGCTAACTTGGGTATGGAAGTAATGCACGAGCGCAACGCTCACAACTTCCCTCTCGATTTGGCTGCTGTTGATGTAGCACCAGTAGCAATGGCTGCTCCTGCTATCAACGGTTAATCGACTAGTCTAGTCATCTCGAAATAAAAAAGCCTCTCCTTGCGGAGAGGCTTTTTTATTTGTTGTGGATTGTGTAGTAAGTTCTAGCGATTGTACAGCGCTTTGTGCTCTAACTAAAACAAGAAAGAAGGAAAGCGTTGCTTGGCATCGCTTTCCTTCTTTCTTGCGTCTCGAAAATGACGGGTTTTTATTATGAAAATTGCTGATATAGCAATACAAGAAATAGCTAGGACAGATCAAAACCAAAAAGATGAGTGGCGGCACTTCGCAGTGCCGCCACTCATCTTTTTGGTTTTATGTCCTAAGCAAAACTTACATTCCTATATTTAACGTGATTTCTCCTTCCCTTTGGTAAACTATGTCATGGCTATCCTAGTAAAGCTTTTCAGAACTAGAATAGGATGATAGCGACAGTCGGCAAATATGCAAATATCTTTAGACAATCTGTTAGAAGAATTATCGGGGCTTGAGACAATTACCAATCCCACCCAAGTTGCAAAACTTTCAGAGGATTATGCTCACTTTAGTCCAGTTCTTGTTCCATTATTAGCGGGCAAAGTTGGCGATGTTGTAGTTCGTCCTAGCAACGAAAGTGAAGTACTGAGAATCGCTAAAACTTGCGTAAAATATCAGATCCCCTTGACAGTGCGCGGTAGTGGTACAGGTAACTATGGACAATGTACTCCCCTCAAGGGTGGGGTGATTTTAGAAACTTCGCGACTGCAAGAAATCAAATGGGTTAAGGCAGGAGTTGCTTGTGTAGAAACAGGCGTAAAAATGGTGACCCTTGATAAAAAAGCTCAAGAAATTGGCTGGGAATCGCGGATGGTTCCATCAACGGTGCGAAGTGCGACTGTAGGCGGATTTATCGCAGGTGGTAGCGGGGGAATTGGATCAGTTTTGTACGGGCAGTTGCGCGATCGCGGCAACTTGCGAGCGGTGCGTGTCGTTACCCTTGAAGATGAACCAAGAGTCATTGAACTACGTGGTGATGATGTTCAGAAGGTTGCACATGCCTATGGCACAAATGGCATCATTACCGAATTGGAAGTTCCATTAGCTCCTGCCTATGGCTGGGCTGAGTATGTGGTCAGTTTTGCTGATTTCATGACTGCGGCGAGATTTGGGCAAGCGTTGGGGAATAGTGATGGCATTATCAAAAAGATGATCAGTGTTCATTGCGCACCAATTTCTAATTATTTCATAGCTTTACAGAGTTATATTCCCGCAGATTCCCATTGTGCTTTAGTGCTAGTTGCCGAAAGCGATCGCGAACCGTTTAAAAGCCTCATTCAAGAATTCAAAGGTGAGATTTTCTATGAGAAAAGCGCTCAGGAAGCGAGTAAGGGGATTAGTCTAGTTGAATTCTCATGGAATCACACTACTTTACATGCTCGTGCTGCTGATGCTTCTCTGACTTATCTCCAAAGCCTATTTCTAAACGATCCGAAATTAGAACTTGTGCAGCAAATGTATGAGCATTTCGGTGATGAGGTGATGATGCATTTGGAATTTATCAAAGTAAATGGAGTCGTAATTCCTGCGGCGATTCAAGTGGTGCGCTTTACGACGGGTGACCGCCTAAATGAAATCATTGAATACCATGAGTCGCAGGGTGTATTTATTGCCAATCCCCATACCTATATTCTCGAAGATGGGGGCATGAAAACAGTTGATTACGATCAGCTCAACTTCAAGCGCCAAGTCGATCCCTACGGTTTGATGAATCCCGATAAAATGAAAGGCTGGCAAATTAAATAATCACAGATGACAAAAAAAGTCAAAATTGCGCCTCACCTGTAATCAGCGATCGCAAGCTAAACTATTTACATAACTTTACAAAGCGAAGAGTCCATTAGCTATGACTGCAAGCACTTTGCTCAGGGATAATCTCGATGACAAATCCAAATCTGAGGCTGATCGGCGATCGCAAGTTTTGCCTGCGGGTGGACAAGATCCCGATCGCTTTGATTGGCAAGAGGTATGGTATCCCGTCTTTTATATTGAAGACCTAGATAAAACTAAACCTGCCAAATTTACCTTGTTAGAACGTGATTTGGTGATTTGGTGGGATCGGCATACAAACTCATGGAAAGCCTTCGACGATCGCTGTCCCCATCGGTTAGTCCCTCTATCGGAAGGAAGAATTGCGGAGGATGGCTTGTTAGAATGCCCCTATCACGGTTGGGCTTTTAAGGGAGATGGAAACTGCGATCGCATACCTCAACAACCCGAAGGCGGACTAGCTCACACATCAAAACGTGCTTGTGTAAAGTCTTTGCCCACTGCCGAGCGTCAAGGCTTACTGTTTATTTACGCGGGCAAGCCCGAAAATGCACCTCACGTCAAAATTCCAATCATCGAACCATTGGAAACTGAGACTGAGAAATGGACTCTTTTCGGCACTTTCCGCGACTTACCCTACGATGCGATTACCCTTTTAGAGAATGTCCTTGATGCGAGTCATCTTCCCTTTACCCATCACAAATCCGTCGGCAATCGTGCCAATGCTGCACCGATGGTTTTAGAAGTTCTCGAAAGTGATAAGTACGGTTTTACTGGAACTTGGGAAGAAGGACCAAGACGAGGCAAATTAGGAAAGCAAGACACTACCTTCATCGCACCGTCGCTAATGTGGCATGACCTCACGTCTAAGCAATTTGGTCGCACGATCACGGCTGTATATGCAACACCCACTCGCAAAGGTGAATGTCGCTTGTTTGCGAGATTTCCCTTCCAATTTAATTCGGCAATTCCCAGATTTTTTATTGGCATTACGCCACGTTGGTATTCACATATTGGACAAAATGGAATCTTAGAAGATGACCAGATTTTTCTGCATTATCAAGAGCGTTATTTAGCCCAAGCTCTCGCTCAGCCAGAAATTGATGGCAATTATGCTAAGGCTTTCTATTTGGCAACAGCCGCCGACACCTATGTTTCGGAATTACGGAAATGGGTCAATCGTTATGAAGCCGATCCCTTTGTCGATCAGAGATTAGCTGCACCCTTAGCAAAAGAAGTTCTCTTAGATCGCTATCATTCGCATACTTCCAAGTGTGCAAGTTGCAGCCAAGCTTTGCGAAATGTCCGCAAGATTAAGATGATCAGTATGGTGCTTGCAGCGATCGCATGGACAGCCACGCCATTACTCAGTTATATTTTTGCCCCAGCCAATTTAACCTTGATTTTGCTTGGTTCTGGTACGGCGGCGATCGCGATCGCCGTATGGGTAATTTGCAATAACCTAGAACGTAAATTCATCTACGGACAAGAAACGCCTTTACGCAATTTATAGATAAGGATCTAAGCAAACCCGTAAAGTTGCGCCCCGCAGGGGCGCAACTTTACGGGTTTGGTAATTGGTACATAAAGTGCTTTGCACCTTAATATAAATGAGGTCGCTTAGCGACCTCATTTATTGTGTTTAGGGAAAAACTATGATCAAGCTCTATGGTGGCGCAAGAAGTCGTGCCTCAATCGTCAGATGGTATCTAGAAGAGTTGCAAGCTCCCTATGAGTTTGAATTACTAGATATGAAAGTAGGTGAGCATTTACAGCCTGAATTCTTAGCACTCAATCCTTTTGGTAAAGTCCCTGCGATTGATGATGATGGCTTTATCGTCTGGGAATCAGGTGCAATTATGCTTTATGTGGCTGAAAAATATGACCAATTGAAGACGTTACAAGAAAGAGCGATCGCATCTCAATGGGTCTTATTTGCGAACTCGACACTGGGGACTGGACTCTTTGTTGCGGAAAGTCGCGAGAAAGAAACACCTCGTTTACTGAGCAGCTTAAACAAGGTTCTCGAAAATCAGGATTATATTACTGGCGCAAACTTCACGGTGTCGGATGTGGCCGTAGGTTCGATTTTGGGCTATGCGATCATGATGCTGCAAATGTCCTATGCTGACTATCCTGCGATCGATGCTTACATGAAACGAATTAGCGATCGCCCCGCTTACAAAAAAGCAATTTTATAGCTATAGCCACCTGTATCAGGACAAATCAAAACCCAAATAGTGTGAGGCGGCGCGAAGCGCCGCCTCACACTATTTGGGTTTTATGTCCTAACAAGAATGGCGACAGCTATAGGTATTTCATAAAAAAGAAGGGTCGCATTGCGCCCCTTCTTTTTTTATGGAAAGTTAGCTAGCCGAACCAAGTCCAACATAGGAACCATAAAAGAAAAGACCGACAACAACTAGTACACCAGTACCAGCAACAGTTGCGACTAACCAAAGCGGAATACGTCCATTTTGAAGCATGAATGAAACCTCCAGATAAAAATTGTTTTTATGAAATGAAGTGCAAATGAGTTGGAGAATTTAGAGATTATTCAAGAAATAGAATCTTTTCTAACTGATCTCTAAGCCACGCTAGTTAAAGAAATAGCTGGAAAAAAGTAGCACAGTTACGAAAATGAGCAGTAGTCCCAAGAAGAGAGAAGTACGGTTCAACTCTACAGGTTGGCTGTTAGGATTTTTAGGAGCCATAGGTAGGTAAAAGGAGAAAGGTTAAAGGTAAAGGTAAAAAGTTTTGTTTTTTAAGAAAGCAAAACTAAAATGAATTTCGATTAGCGGCTGATGAATTGCATTGCAGCGATCGCGCCGATGAAGAACACGGTAGGAACGCCCAGACCGTGAACTGCTAGCCAACGGAAAGTAAATACAGGATATTGAATGGGTTGGTTAGGATTATTGCTTGCCATAGTTATTAAGTAGTGGATGCGTTGATTGAGTGCGTTAATGGGGAGTCGTTAATTTAGCGCTTGAGTTTAGGGCTGCAAAATTAACGAAATATTTTTTATCTAAGCGCTATTTACCCATTTGGATATCTTTGGAGGGATTGTAGCGATCGGTTACCAGAGGAGCGGTCTGACGATCTTGACCGTAGTATTCGTTGGGGCGTGGTGTGCCAAATACGTCATAAGCTAAGCCTGTGCTTACAAATAGCCAACCTGCCAAAAATAAAGCGGGAATTGTAAGGCTGTGGATTAGCCAATAACGAACGCTAGTAATAATGTCGGAAAATGGGCGTTCTCCAGTAGTACCTGCCATAACAGTCCTCTAAATGTGTGATGTTTAAAATCTTTATCTTAAATAATAATTTACTATTGTACATACTTGCCATCGCATAGATAAAACAATAACCCCTCCACTAATATATTTTATAAATAATTCGGTATTGTTAATAGTTTGGTAAAGGGTTGTAGATAGCATATTCGTCAGTGTCAACCTTAATAACAAGGGCGATCGCCAAGTTATATAGCAACGCAAGAGATAGATAGGACAAATCAAAACCAAAAAGATGAGTGGCGGCGCTTCGCGCCGCCACTCATCTTTTTGGTTTTATGTCCTAAGCAAAACTTACGTTGCTATACCATCAATTCACGAAAGTGTGGCAACACTTTTGCAAATTAAAAATTAACGTGAGTTCAATAATGGCGATCGCTATTTGGATACAGAAGATCGGATTCCCATGATGAGGGATTATTAGCTATGTATTGGCGTAGGCGATCGCAGATTTCTTGATTGCGGATAATATGTTCATAATAGTTCCGTTGCCATAGTCTGCCCATAAATGGTTGCCATTGTTCCTGATGAACGCCATGACGATATTTTGTGGTTGTGAAGGATTTGAACCGATGCATGATTTCTCCTAATGTCATTACAGGTTCTATTTGTGCTGATTTCAGAATGATAATGCCGTGAATATGATTGGGCATTAGCACGAAGGCATCTAACTCTATGTTTGGATAATGGAATGGCAGTTCTTCCCAAATTGTTTGTACCATTGTTCCCGCAGGGGTTGGGTGCATGATGCCATCAGCGATCGCGCCCAATAGGGGTTGGCGATGGTTGATGCAAATGGTGACGAAATACGCGCCTGCCTGTGAATAGTCGTATCCTTTGAGACGAATGGAACGACGATGATGTATGTCTGGATTGTAGGACATGGTGCAATTTTTTTGCGGCGATCGCAATTTTATCAACGCATTGGTAAATTGTCGCCGCATACAAAATGGTTTGTGATCTGCGAAAGAGGGGCGAGCACGGGGGCATCGCCCCTACGATTTTTTGTTTTGAATGGTAAATGGAATGTTCTGGCGATAATTTTTATGATTTTACCCGTAGGGGCGATGCCCCCGTGCTCGCCCCTTCTATGCGAACCGCAAATAATTGTTGACCGCAAAATCCCCAATTTTCATGGATGGATTTGGCGATCGCATAATCATCATTGGTCAAAATTGATCGCAATTTTTCCCTACATTGCAAATCTATCGCCGTATAAAAAAATGGTCGTGATCTGCGACAGAGGGGCGAGCACGGGGGCATCGCCCCTACCGATTTTTGTTTTGAATGGTAAATGGAATGTAATGCGAATAAAATTTTATGATTTCACCCGTAGGGGCGATGCCCCCGTGCTCGCCCCTTCTATGCGAACCGCAAATAATTTTTGACCGCGCAATTCCCAATTTCATTACGGGATTTTAGGATTGAAAAAAAATTTGATCGCCTGACGGCGAAGGACTAATCAAAGAAGGGCAGATAAATACGAAGAAGTGCAAAGGGCTGAGGCAAAAGAACAGAGAAGGGAGTCCTCACCGCAAAATACACACAACCCGAAAACCGATGATGTAGTGCCGATTACGCGCAAAGCTGCTGTCACGAGACGCAGACCGACAAACCCTAGCAATGAGGTCCCACGAACCACCGCGCAGCAGTTTTTTTGTTTCGCCGCCGTCTTCATGATTCTTAATATGCTTTACCCAAATCTGTGCATCAATTGGCGCTCCTTCGTAACTGTCATGCCAATCATCAGCGCACCATTCCCAAACATTGCCATGCAGATCGTAAAGTCCCCAAGCATTAGCTGGTTTCAGTCCGACAGGATGCGTACCACAATTATTTTGCCTTATTCGTTCAGAATATCGATTAACATCTTGATTCACATCTTTCCAGATCTGATCGGCATCGATCGCGCGATCACCGCTATTATTGCCATACCAGCCATAGTTATCTAACTGGCTAGCATCATCACCAAAGCTATATTCTGTATATTCACTTGCCCCTGCACGACAGGCATATTCCCATTCCGCTTCACTAGGCAAGCGATAGTTCTCTCCTGTGAGTTGTGATAACCGCGCACAAAACTCCTGCGCTTCGTACCAAGTTATTTGTTCCACAGGTTTATCTTCACCGCGATGATAAGCAGGATTTGGACTCAAATCAATCTCGACCTTGGGCGACATCGCCACCGCCCGCCATTGCGCCTGTGTGACAGGATACTTGCCCATCTGAAAGGCTTTTACCGTAACTTGATGGTAGGGCTTTTCATTCTTATTACCTTTCCCTTCAGGCGAACCCATCCAAAACGTACCGCTAGGAATATCCACCATTTCAGGTAAATTCCTTGGATCAAGCCAAGGCTTATATTTATAACGATTGCGCTGCACAAATTCCTGTTGTTCAGGCGTGAGGTAGTCAGCGATCGCAGCTTCCACTTCCTCGATTTGAGCAACCACACCTTCAGGCAACAAAAACTTATCCCGATCCAACGCGCGATCGCATTCCTCAAAAGCATCCCTAATCCGATTTACCAACCGCAATACATCACGTTTTTCTTCGCGCCACTTCGCAAAATAGCTCCATTTCTCCATCAGCGCCTCATGCGCCATATCCACCCAAGCCTCACCATCGCCATCCTTACCCGTTACCAACAGTCTCCCCAACACCAACTGCTCCAGCGCCACCTGAAAATCTTGCAGATCGCCATCTTTCGCAAGTGTCGTAAGTTCCCCCTTAGTTCGGCGTTGGCGCGTATCCCTTTCACCCAGACCAGTCCGCACTAACATCAAACAAATCCGCTTTGCCCAGTCCTGCTCCTGCGGTTTCAGCGCATCAAAAACAGAATTAGCGTGTTGATTCAATGCTCCCATCACCCCACCCAACTTGTCATAGATCGCAAAAGTAAATCGTCGCTTTTCGCGATTTTCCCATAGCTGCGTCAGCGCAAACTCCAGCAAAGGCAGCACATTCTTCTCGTCACGCACATCGCGCAAAATCGCAGGTAACAAGCCCTCACCTAGTTTATATTGTCCAACTTCAGCAGGAGCCGAGATCGCCTCTTTTAACTCCTCCTCATTCATCGGCAACAACAACAACTGATGCTCTTGAATCACCTCCCCTAAACCACGATAGCCTAGACAATTCTCAAAGAAATCCGCCCGCATCGTCGTCACCACCCGCAACCGCGAATCAGGATACTGCGTAATCCCCACCAACAAATCGATAAATTGCTGACGTTCTGCTTCCTTTTCCGCAGGACAAACTGTAAATACTTCCTCAAACTGATCGACCACCAGCAAAATCTTTTTTTGTTCGGATAGACAAGCGATCGCCGCTTCTAAATTTCCCGATGCGATTTGTTTGCTAATTTCCAGTTTGCTATCTGCTCTTTGACAAAGTTGTGTCAATACCCGACTAATTTCGGCAACAGGCATAAGCGGCGAGTCCCCAGCTTTAATAGGTGGCAAAATCAACCAATTTCCCTGCGCTTCTAATGCTGAAATCAGCCCCGCCCTCACCAGCGATGATTTACCACTCCCCGAAGCCCCAATCACAGGTACAAAGCTCGATTCAGTTATTTTTTGTAATAACAACCGCACAAAGCGATCGCGTCCCTTAAAAAATTTGGCAGTCTCCTTCGTAAAAGCCTCTAACCCCACATAAGGACAAACATCCTCTGTGATTTTTTTCGGTGCAACCTGTCGATAATTGACGATCTCCATCGCTCGACCATAGCCCAGTTGCCTCGGTTCCTGTTGTTTTTGCTTTAGGCGATCAGAAATAAACCCAAACAAACTACCCGAATTAATTTTGCCCTCATCATTTTGGCGCGATTCCGACAAAGCCTCTAGCAAAGCCCCTGTAAAAATACTATGGGCTTCCTTTTTCATCGCTGCCGCTTGTTCAAAATCTCGACAAGCCGAAATCAGCAAATAATCCTTATCTGTCTTGTTAAAAGCCGTAAAACTCTCCGCGATCGCTTGGAGCAAAGCCCCACTATGACAGCAATCCAAAAACATCACCAAACTACTCAAAGGCGATCGCGCAATTAAATTATTCAAACCCGCAAAGGGAATCCCATCAGTTACGCTTTCCTTCGTTGCTTTACAATCCGAAGGCGCTAAATATCCCTGTTTCACGCCACAATCTTCAACCAGTACCCCATGCCCCGTGTAATAAATCAAAACTTCGCTACCCGTCGCCTGTTCGCTTAACAACCGATTTAACCGAGCAAACAAATCCGCCTTAAGCAATTTGGGCGTATTCAGCAAAGTTACTTCTTGAAAATCACCATGCGATCGCAGCAAGTTCGCTACTGCCTCCGCATCCCCCAAGGTTTTACTAAGCGGCGATGGTAAATGCTTATATTCAGAAATACCTACTACTAGCGCATATCTAGCCATAACTTACTGATTTGTTGCGATCGCGACCTTGTGCAACTAGAATACAGGCAAATCTCACAAAATAGTAGTAACAATTGCTATGGCTCACAAAATTTATATCGAACAGGAAGACGGCGAAATTCTTGAGATAGCAATCTCTGAATCCGAAGATGATCAGCCAGTAGAGTCAGATAGCGATCGCGAATCCTATGGCATCAAAGAAGATGCGATCAAAAACCTGCAAGAAATTCATGAAACCATTCGCTTCTATACCAAATATGCGATCGGCGCATTCAAAAATCTCGGTGATGCCCAAGTCGAAGAAGTCAACCTCAAATTCGGTTTAAAAATTAGTGGTGAAGCAGGCATTCCCATTCTTACCAAAGCCTCAGCCGAAAGCAACTTTGAGATTTCAGTCAAATGTAAATTCCCACCAAAATAAACTTCTACTAGCTATACATACATTCTTATTTATGGAGTCACCTTACTGGCGATCGGCATTCTCCAGCCAGAACCAAAAGCGCGATCGGTTATTCTCAATCCTGGAGCAGCTTGGCGACGTTTGAATTCAGCGATTTTGACAAGACGAACTACGCGATCAACGATCGCTTGTTCATGTCCTGTAGCAATAATTTCGGAAGCTGAAAGATGTTGATTAATTAGTTTATGCAGAATATCATCAAGAATATCGTAGGGAGGCAGTGAATCTTGATCGAGTTGATCGGGCTTAAGTTCAGCACTGGGAGGCTTAGTAATAATATTCACAGGAATCACTTCCGTCGTCCCTTGCTTAATTGATAGAAGAGAATTAGTCCGATTCAACCATTCACAGATAGAAAACACTCTGGTTTTAGGGACATCAGCGATCGCTGCAAGTCCACCATTCATATCACCATAGAGAGTACAGTAACCAACCGAAACTTCCGATTTATTCCCTGTAGAGAGCAGCAAATGTCCAAACTTATTCGAGATTGCCATTAGCAAACTGCCACGAATTCTTGACTGCAAATTCTCTTCAGTCACATCACTAGACTTTCCTGTAAAGAGATTAGCTAGACTAGTATCAAATGCTTCCATCATTGGCGCAATCGGAATGGTTTGCATAGAGATTCCTAAATTATCTACTAAGGCGATCGCATCGGTAATCGAATGCGTAGAACTATAGGGCGAAGGCATCAACACACCCAATACATTCTCTTTGCCGATCGCCTCGGCAGCGATCGCCGCCACAAGCGCAGAATCAATACCCCCACTCAACCCAATCACCACTTGACGAAATCGACATTTCTGCACATAGTCACGTACACCCAGCACTAAAGCCGCAAAAATTTCTGCATCATCACTTTCATATCCAGATGCAGTCAGATTTAGCTCATCATCTAAATTAATGACCAGTAAATCCTCTTCAAAGCCCTTCCCACGAGCTATGATTTTGCCACTACGATCAAAAGCCATACTCCGCCCATCAAAAATCAAGTCGTCATTTGCCCCCACCTGATTGGCATAAATCAATGGCAAGTTATGCATAATCGCACTATGGCTTAACATCGACTCACGTAAATTCTGTTTGCCCACCGCATAGGGTGAAGCCGATAAATTGAGCAACAAATCGAGTTGATGATTTTGCGCGAGTTCCGCAACAGGATCGTCGGCATAGTTCCGTTTGCCCCAAAACTTCTCATCGTTCCAAATATCTTCGCAGATGGTCACCCCAATTCTTAGTGATGTTCCATCTTTGAGATGGAGTGTAAAAACTTGACTCCCCTTGCCCACGGCAAAATAGCGATCTTCATCAAATACGTCATAGGTTGGTAATAATCGCTTATGAAAAATCTGTCTTACTTCACCCCCCTGAAGCAAAGCGGCGCTATTAAATAATGGTTTCCCACCTGATTGACTAGCATGGGGATTGACAGACACCATGCCCACTAATACCGCAACATCAGGAGGAAGTTTACGAGCAAGATCCGCGATCGCTGCTTCCATATCACTCACAAATTGCCGATGCATCAACAGATCGCGAGGTGGATAGCCACAGATCGATAGCTCTGGTGTGAGTACTAGTTGCACACCTTGTTCAGCTAATTTCTGTATAGCAACCAATAGGCGATCGCTATTACCGACTAAATCGCCAATTACTGGATTAAGCTGGGCGATCCCAAAAATTGCAGGGGGCATATTTATTTTATGGGTTTGAAATTATTGGCTTTTAGCTTTTAGCGA
Organism: Pseudanabaena sp. CCNP1317; assembly: GCF_034931345.1. Lineage (NCBI taxonomy): Bacteria > Bacillati > Cyanobacteriota > Cyanophyceae > Pseudanabaenales > Pseudanabaenaceae > Pseudanabaena > Pseudanabaena sp. CCNP1317. The sequence continues at coordinate 12,034 of NZ_JAYGIF010000152.1, forward strand.
TTAGCAATTAGCTGTTAGCTATTAGCTGTTAGCTTTTCCAAATATATTTTAAAAGCCTCGCAAAGCGAGGCTTTTAAAATATATTTGAGTTTATCAAGAGTGCAAAGCACTCTAAAAAGCTAACAGCTAATCGCTAAAAGCTAACAGCCTTACCTCAAGAAACAAGCATGGAGCCACATTACCAACAAAATAATCACCATTTGGATCGAGCTAGGAAAAAATCCATCGCTGACCACACGGGACAATAATAAAACTTGATTAGTCAAGGCTGCCAATATGACACCGATCGTAATTCCTGATAGGGATATTAGCAAAGCTCGTCCAAAGCGATTTTCTTTGCGGGTTAGCAAATAAACACTAGCAATTAACCCAAAGGATAACCATGTAGTAGCTGCGGGAACAAAAAAGCTTACTGCACCCAGTCCCGTAAAAATTCCCAACGAAATATAAATATCTTTTTGGCTTGGGGTGTCTAATAGCCTCGACAACCAAGATGGGGCGCGTCGCTGCGTATTGTTTTGCATCGCAGCAGGGATCGCTGTAGACAGCCGTTCGGGATAGCGGATGCGATCGGGTACAGCGATCTTGCCTTCTTTGCGGGCGCGTAAACGATCCATAAGGATGGCATCGTAAGCAACCTCGATCACTTCTTGTTGCGACTCGTCTCCCTCATATTCGCGCAATAGGCGATCGCGTGCATCGCGCACTTCTTCAAAGGAGGCTTCGTCATTGACTCCTAGTTTTTCGTAGGGAGTTGGTTCGCTCATTTTTCCAACTATGAATGTTTGTAGAGTTCGCTGTGTATTTAATGAAAAAGTTGTCAAGCAACTAAATCAAAAAATAGCATGTAGCTTAATGTCTAAACATAGTATAACGTCTGCTTTCAAATACGTATCTAAACTTTTAGATATCGTATCTCTCTAAACCCCTAAGAGGAGAAGCGGCGCTTTGCGCCGCTTCTCCTCTTAGGGGTTTAGGTACTGTTTAGCGATCGCTATATTTTTGTAAGATCCATGCCCCAACTTCTGATTGAGATTTTTCGCGACTAAGTTTTAGGGCGGCTTCGAGATCAGCGATCGCTAATCCACCTAACAATTTTGATACGGTAATTTGCCGACTGCCACCATTCTCTAGCATTTCTAAAGCAATAATTTTCACCTCTTGGACATCAACTACCCAATATTCACTAGTCCCCAGTTGTTCATAAAGTAATCGCTTCTTACCTAAATCATCGTTGATGGTGGAGCTAGAGATTTCAATTACCAAATTCGGTACAGGCGATTCATCAAGGCTAACAATAGAACTACTACGAGGGGCGAGGGCTGCGATTTCACCGATGTAGTAGGAGATATCTGGCTGACAGCCTTGAACTCCTGTTTTGACATAACTACAATTGGTTAAGCCTCTAGCAGGAATATTTTTTAATGTACAGTACAAGCTAATTGCAAAGATTATCAGTGTATTGTCATCAGCGTGTTCAGACCCCACAGGCATAGTTTCAATCCTCATTTGCTTAATTTGATTTTTGTCGTAGTAGCAGCGAGATTCTTCATATAGAGGATTTTCGAGAATCTGCACAAACTCTTCCCATGTAGCGCTAATCCACTGATCAGTGATGAGTGGCTGGGATATTGAATCTTCTGGTTTTGTTTGTTGTTTGATTGGGGGAGGGGCGATCGCTGACATTTGTTAGGCTCCTAAAAAATTAGCGTAATACCAATTCACAAAAGTGTCGTTACGCTTTTGTGAATTAAAAACCAAATCCAGTAAGGGTTTCAAAACACAAAATGGCGTAGCCATTTTGTGTTTTGGCGTAACAGAATAAAAAATACGAAGTTTCCTTTATCCTAATTAACATTTTTGCAACATTTTGAAACAGTCTTCATTTTTTGACTAAAAAATCCCAAAAATTGATTAAATATATATTATGAATTAGTGAACCTTGACCGAGATACTTGACCGAAATACAAGAATTAAAGCTTTCTCTATAAAACGAAAAAATGTTTAAGCTGTTTAAATTACCAGTTGCAAAAGTAGGAATCGAGGATAGTCAGCAAGGTTTGCTCAAAGCACTCCTTTGGTATAACGGATCTCTGCGTCCTTTGTTTGGACCTTCTCCTAGCTCAATGATCCCTCTCAATTTAATGGCAGCGGCTTTTATTCATACCCACTCTGATGCATCTATGCGTATCCTGCATGGGTACACATCCTTGGGGCTAATTCCTGGGCTATTTACTGTGATTTTAATGCTTCTCAAAAAAATCAGGCTTGAACTTGTAATTACGGTTTTAGCAGTGAATGCCATTTTCTTGGTTGTAAATACTTTAGTTGCGGTTAGTGCGATCGATATGCCATACGGTCAATTATTTCATGCTCTGATTTCTGCAATAATTCTTGGCAACTTTTTTCTAACTAATTGGCTAAATAAACTTTCAGCAGAAGAACTGATGAAAGAATCAATAGAAAAGTAATTGTAAACTCAATATATAGCTAACACTGGTAGACAATCAACAGATGCTGCGCTTCGCGCTGCCTCTGTTGATTTGGTTAAGCAAAACTTGCATTGCTACATAAGATTATGGCGCTTTTCAAGCAAGCGAGGTACATAGCTTAGTTTCCCCGCCTTCGGCGGGGAAACTAAGCCGTGCCTCACTAGACTGCTCAACGCTATAAATAGTTTTTGAGAGTGCATCTCTTTGAAATGCACTCTCAAAAACTATCTGGGATTGCTATACATGATCTGTCATCATGAAACGATCATTTTCTCTAAAAATTCTTTAATGTGGATCTGTCCCAATGAATTTAGACTTAATTGTTTCTAACATCCTCAATCCGCCGATTTTGTTCTTTTTCTTAGGAATGCTGGCAGTTTTGATTAAATCAGATCTAGAGATTCCACCACCGATCCCCAAATTGTTTTCGTTGTATTTGCTATTGGCGATCGGGTTTAAGGGTGGCGTGGAGCTAGTAAAGAGTGGGATCAGTCAAGAAGTAATTTTGACGATGGCAGCCGCGATCCTGATGGCTTGTGTTGTACCTGTCTATTCATTTTTTATTCTCAAGATCAAACTTGACTCCTACAATGCCGCCGCGATCGCCGCAACCTATGGCTCGATCAGTGCGGTTACCTTCATTACAGCTAGTTCATTTCTGGGGCAGTTAAACATTGCCTTTGATGGCTATATGGTAGCGGCTTTAGCGCTAATGGAGTCTCCTGCGATTATTGTGGGACTGATTCTTGTGAGCCTATTTACTGCCGAGGAAAAAGCCAAAAAAGGTGAAACTAGCGAATTTGCATGGTCAGAAGTACTCCGTGAAGCTTTTTTGAATAGCTCTGTATTTTTGCTCGTTGGTAGTTTGATCATTGGCTGCTTGACTGGCGAAAGAGGTTGGCATGTGTTGTCACCTTTTACGCAAGATATGTTTTACGGCGTGTTGACATTTTTCTTGATGGATATGGGCTTAGTCGCCGCCAAACGAATTAAGGATTTGCAAAAAACAGGTGTTTTCTTAATAGCCTTTGCGGTTTTGATGCCGATCTTGAATTCTGGTGTGGGCATTGCGATCGCTAAGTTAATTTCCATGTCACAAGGCGACGCGCTGTTATTTGCCGTCCTATGTGCCAGTGCTTCGTATATTGCTGTGCCTGCCGCCATGCGTCTGACTGTACCAGAAGCTAATCCTAGTCTCTATGTGTCAACGGCTCTAGCCGTCACCTTCCCCTTCAATATTATTGTCGGGATTCCTCTGTATATGTATGTGATTAATATGTTTTGGGTCACGGCTTAGATGATATTGGCGATGCAAAATGCCTGCATTTGTTTGGGTTTAGGCAAGAAATTTAGTAGGAACTTAGTAGAAATAAAATCATGCAAGCTGTTAAAAGAATCGAAATTGTATCTGATTCTGTTGAGTCACACAAAATCATCAAGGTTTTAGAAAAAGTTGGGGTTTTGAACTACACCGTGATTCGTAATGTCGTCGGAAAGGGAGTCAGTGGTACGAATTCAGGTGATCTCGATATGAGTATGTTGGAAAACGATTATGTGATTGCTTTCTTTTTGGAAGACAAAACCAAGACTTTGGTGGAAAAGCTGAAGCCTGTTACCCAAAAGTTTGGCGGAGTTTGTTATATCTCCGATGCGATCGCCATTAATGCCGCAAGTGCGACCTAAACTAACGTGAGTTCGATATAGCCATTTGCGGCGTGCAAAGCACGCCGCAAATGGCGAAAAATGGTAAGAATCGCTTAGCGATTCTTACCATTTTTCGCTTTCGTCGAACTGACGTTAAACTAATGCTAGACAAGGGGCTTAAGCCCCTTGTTCCAGTTGGTATTTAACGACGTGAAAATCGACGCTTGATTTGATTGGTGAGAGCGCCAATTTCAGGAATTCGCATTTGCATAGCGATCGCCCCAAAAATTGTGAAACCGATACCACTGGCGATCGCTAATCCACCGAGTTTTGCTCCAAACTTCAAGAAGGGGCTAAGGCTGTAAAAGCTCTGGCTGAGTAAATGATAAATTCCCCAACTCGCCCCACCTGCGATCGCACTGGCGATGATTAAACCCAAGATCGTCATACTCCAGCTTTTTAGTGGCATTCCATTGAGGCGGCGATCGAGGAAATAGAGCATCGCCACCATCGAGATCACATTCACCGCAACCGTCGCTAAGACAATGCCTGCTGCGCCAAACCTCTGAACTAACAAATAATCAAATAGTCCATTAAAGAAAATATTGACAACGCTGATTTTAAAAGGTGTGTCGCCATCGCCGAGGGCATAAAATACGCGCACCAGTACATCACGACCTAAATACACAAACATCCCTACTGCATAAGCCATTAAAACAACAGCAGTTAGCTGCGAAGCTTCGGCATCGAAGGCAAAGCGTTCATAAACTACCTGTGAGATCGGCAAAGCCAGAGCTACCATCACCGCACTAATCGGCAACATTGTCAGCGCTGTGAGCATCAAGCCCTGACGAATACGCTGTTTTAGTTCATCCCAGTTCTCAGGATCGGTGAGCTTAGACAGCACAGGAAACAATGGGACTAAAATCACATTCGACAGGATTCCTAGCGGCGTTTGTACTAGCAATCCTGCATAGCCCATAGCTGACACCGCCGCCGCCGCATTGGGGATAAATGAGGCAAAAAATAAATCTGTCCAGACATTGATTTGCAGCATTCCCGATGAAAAGGTGGCAGGGAGCATGATTTTCATCACTTCCTTGACTTCGGGGCGCTGGAAGTCAAACCGTAGTTTAAAACCACCCATGCCAGCTTTCATCTGCACAGGTAGTTGCACCAACCATTGCAAAACGGCTCCTGCTAGAGTTGCCCAAGCAAGTACCGCACCGCCCAACACCGCATTTTCGGGCAACAAAATTTTGCTCCCCATTGTCCAGAACAATCCGCCAATGCCAATCAACACGGTCAAGCTGGAAAATATGGGGCTGACCGATGGCAACCAGTAAGCATCCGCCGCATTCAGCGCTCCAAAGCCGATCCCCACTAGTCCCGCTAAGACTGCCATCGGAGCCATGATCTGAAACTGCTGAATCGCAATATCTTTAGTAATCTTCAGATTTTGAATAGTTTCAACAGAAATTCCTTTAGCCAGTAGATCTGCTTCTGGTACAAATAATCCGGGGGCAACCAGATGCATCAATGGCTCGGCAAAAATCACCAGCGCAATGCTCACCAGCAATAAAATCCCTGTGACGATCGTGGTGATGCTATCGATGATGGCGGCTACTTCTTTGCGATCGCGTTTGGCTAGTACACTAACGATCGCACTATGAAAAGGGCCATTAATCCCCCCCAGCAAGATCAGCAAGAAGCCGGGGATCACGTAGGCGAAGTTATACGCGCCATAAGCTGTACCGTTACCAAAAGCGGCAGCAATCGCCACTTGGCGCAGTAATCCAAATATTTTGCTCAGTAACGTGGCGATCGCCACAATCGTCGCAATATTTAGTAGCGATCGCTTGGTAGATTGTTGAGCAGATTGCCCAGAAAATTGCTCAGTGGATGGAGATTCCTGCGGTTCTGTGACGATATCGTCTTCTTCGTTGCCAGACAAAATTGGTGCGGTTCCTTACAATTTAGATTCTGAGAAATGTAGCATCAAATCATGACGCAGACTAAAAAACTCCGAACGTTGTACATAAAGTACTAGCGATCGGAGCTTTTAAAAAATTTATGGAAAGAAGCGATTAGTAGAGAGCTTCTTCTTGGTGGGTCAAGATTTCACAATCAGACTGAGCATAGGTTACGCAAAGAAGAGCGTAGCCAGCTTCGATTTGTTCGTCATCCAAGAAGGACTGATCGCCTTGATCGATTTCACCCTTAACGATTTTGCCAGCACAGGAAGAGCAAGCGCCAGCGCGACAGGAGTAAGGAAGATCGATGCCTTGAGCTTCAGCAACGTCAAGAATATACTCGTCAGAAGGAACTTCGATAGTTTTATCAAGGCCTTCAGCTTCGTTAATCAGTCTTACTTTGTAGGTAGCCATGTATGTAATAAACCTCTTAAAGATTGCAGCCAAAAAAATAAACGAGGGCTTGAATTTGTACCTTACTAAAGGAACTCAGCCAAGTTACGTTTACTTCAATTACCCACAAGGGTATCAACACGCATCATATCGCTCTTGGCAGCCAAGCGAACAACTAGCTTTTTATTTCTATCATTGGTTATAGGTGATAGTTATCGGTCGCTTTCAAGACCATTGCAAAGGTTGAAAACTAGTCTAGTAAAGGCTTTTAGTTGTTTTGACAGGCAAATAAAATGATGAGTTTTCGTTTGTATTTTAATTTTTTTGATAAGTTTTTATAATCTTATTCACAGGCGTAATCACAGACCAGTTTTTGATATGAAAATTCAATCAATGAGCATTACGTTCTGTCACGGCAAAATCATCTTAAAGTTTATTAACAACGGCAATTCAGGTGGAGCTAAATAGCGTGAGTTTGGGACATGCTACAAAATCTCTAGGAAGCAAAACCTGTAAAGTTGCGCCCCGCAGGGGCGCAACTTTACAGGTTTTGGTAATTTTTTGCTCAAGTACTTATTACAGCGCTTTGCGCTCGAAACTCAACCAAGAAGAATTTTGTAAGCTTTGCAAAGTATAGCTGTAGTCACTTTCAATAGGACAAGACAAAACCCAAGAAGCGAGTGGCGGCGCTTCGCGCCGCCACTCGCTTCTTGGGTTTTGTGTCCTAACAAGAGTGGCTATAACACTTGCAAAATTTTTCTTGTAGCTCGTTTGATCGGCAATTGCTATAAAAACTAAACGCTTATTGAGCTAAGTTTTTATACCTAGCTCGCGAGATCAAGCTCTCTTTCTTGGGCAGTATTGAGAAGATTTAGACGCTCTTCTTCTTTCCAATAAGCAGCTAGCTGCGATTCAATTTCACGACGTACAATATCGCGGTACTCCATGAAGTGTTCATTGTGAGCGCAGACGATTAGGTAATGCTCCCATACCGCAGGATTACGCTTAATCATGCTAAACAGATGATGCCAGAATTTCCAACGAGTATCGCGTTTAATCCCTTGCCGCCAAACGATAATCGCTAGAGCCTTGAGATCGGTAAGTGTAGGCAATTTTGCTTCAGCTTTGATTCTGGGTGCGCCCAACTTTAAGAAATAGCTGTAAACGCGATCGAGGTAAGCATGAGGCTCATACAAAGCACAGAAAGCTTCCACATATTCGCGGGCAATTTCCTCGACGGGGCGGGTTGGCTCAAAATTCATCAAGGTTGTTTGATTCAAGTTCCCATTTTGAGTTCGCAAACGACCTTCTTTTTCGAGGCGATGCCAGAGAGCGGTATGGGGCAATGCTTGCAACATCGCAAATGTTGTCGTAGGAATACCCGTTAGTTCGGCAAATCGGACAATGCGATCGCCTGCTCCTTTTTTCTCGCCATCAAAGCCGATAATAAACCCAGCCATGACGCGAATCCCTGTTTTGGTGATGGCTTCAACCGAATCCAGCAACGAAGATCTAGTATTTTGAAACTTCTTGGTCATCTGCAAGCTATCTTCATCGGGAGTTTCGATACCAAGGAATACGGCATCAAAATAGCACTCTACCATCAGATCCATGAGTTCTTGGTCGGCGGCTAAATCGATGGAAGCTTCCGTATTAAAGCGGAAGGGATAGCCATGTTCTTTTTGCCATTCTTTTAGTTCGAGCAAGAGCAAGCGCACATTGCGTTTATTGCCAATGAAGTTGTCATCCACCATAAACACTCCACGCCGCCAACCGAGGCTATATAAATAATCTAGTTCGGCTAGTAACTGAGCAGGAGTCTTAGTACGGGGTTTGCGTCCGTACAGTACAATAATGTCGCAGAATTCGCACTGGAAGGGACATCCGCGTGAGAACTGCACCGACATCGAGTCGTAGGCATCAAATTCTAATAAATCAAAGCGTGGTACGGGTGTGCTAGTGACATCGGGCTTTTCACTGGTGCGGAAAATGCCACTGGGTTCACCCTTAGCGATCGCCTCGACAAACATGGGCAAAGTAATTTCGCCTTCATCCAAAATCAGATAATCCACACCCGCCGCTTGAGGATCTTCGGGCATCGAGGTGGGATAGGGCCCACCGCAAGCAACTTTTTTACCCCGTTGTTTCGCTTCTTTAATCAATGACAATAAATCATCTTTTTGGACGATCATCGCCGATAAGATCACCATATCCGCCCATTGCCATTCCGCCTCGGTAATTGAGCGCACATTGCGATCGACCAGCTTGAAATTCCATTCTTGGGGCAAGATCGCCGCAACTGTAATCAAGCCTAGAGGCGGTAGTAACACTTTACGATTTACTAGCTCTAGGATTTTTTCATAAGACCAAAATGTTTTTGGAAAAAGTGGGTAAACCAGTAGAACGTTCATGCCTTTTTTTAGGTAAGTGGGCGGATAATCTTAATCGCATCCCTCTTTGGGGGATGCGATTAAGATTTAGACAGCAGGAAAACCAGTACGGATATCTTCGATGATGCCATCACGGAGAACAATTTCTACACGCATCTGAGCAATTAAATTATCACCCTTGCCAGCAGGGAAATAGCTGTCAAGTTGTCCTTGGGAAACTTCTTGTTCAAGTTCCAGATTTTGAACTTGGGTTAATTGCGTGAGTAATTGATTCTTTTGGTCTAGCAATTCGGCTTTAACTCGATTCATTTCTGCACGAATACCTTCGATCTCATTGGAAACTTCGGCAGAAAATGGTTTGATGCTTTGACGCTCAATTTCATTGATTTGACGTGAGCCTTGAGCATCGACTTGCTGCACTTGAGCATCGAGTTGAGCAATTTGCTGTTGCAGTTGTTGCTGCATTTCCTCTTTCCAGCGCTGCGTCACAATGACTTGAATATTGGCGGTACGACGCAATAAGAGCTGATTAGAAAAATCCATCGAATTCACACTTATCTCCAAATTTAATAGTGTTTAACATGAAAGCGGCAAAGCCGCTCTCACATTATGAAGTAGTTTTTAATGTGAAGGCGGCGCAGCCGCTTTCACATTATGAAGTAAACATTTTGACAATAATATCTTGATAACGCTCAAATACGATGTTACGTCGGATCTTGAATGTTTGCGTTAGGAACCCATTATCGATGGTAAAGGGTTCAGGCAAGAACTCAAAAACGCCGATGCGATCGTTAATGCTATAGCCTGGACGGTTTTGGACTTCGCGATTGAGTTCTTCACGGTAAAGATTCCGAATTTTTGCTTGATTCAACTCAGGCAAAATATCAGTAAGAGTTGAGTCAGCAGGAATTAATCCTGCGGCTTCTAGTGCTGAAAGATTGGGAACGATCAAAACTCCTAGCTGCTTTTGGTCTTGTCCCACTAGTACTACCTGATCGATATAGGGACTGCGAATGCAAGCATCTTCAATGGGCTGTGGTTCAATGTTTTCGCCATTGGTCAAGACGATCGTATCTTTTGCTCGACCCGTGATTACCAAGTCATCCCATTTGCTGACATAGCCCAAATCGCCTGTGTCAAACCAGCCCTGCGGATCGATCGCCTTAGCCGTGGCTTCAGGATTTTTATAATAGCCTTGCATTACTTGCGGACCCCGAATTAGGACTAATCCCTGTTGTCCCACTGGTACATCGGCTCTGGTAGACAGATCGACAATCCGAGTTTCCGTATTAGGAAATGGCTGTCCATCACCACCACGAATATTACGATTTGGGCGGCGCACATGGGTAATTGGGGAGGTCTCAGTCAAGCCATAGCCACCTAAAATCTCGATGCCGACAATTTCATAGAAGTCTTCGAGATGTTCCGCGATCGAGCCACCGCCACTGACGATATATTTGAAATTGCCACCCGTTGCTTCGCGGACTTTTTGATACACCAATTTATCTCCAAGCTTGTGAATAGCCCATAGCCCAATCACCGAAGGCAAGGCAAGCAATTTCTCGACTAGGGAAGGATAGAGATTTTCGACATTTAATCCTTGAAAAATGCGCTTAGCAACAATATATTTCTGACTAGCATTGAAGAAAAATTTGACTAGCCCTTGCTTATTTGCAGGTTGTTCGCGGAAGTTTTTCTGTACACCTTCATAGATGGACTCCCATAGGCGCGGCACGGCTACCATGTAGTCAGGTTTGTGTTCCTTAAGATCTTTTTTGATCGTGCGGAGATTGGTGTAAATCTGAGTGCAACCTTGGGAAAAGATGAAATATTCAAAGGTACGCTCGTAGGAATGCCATGTCGGGAGAATGCTCAGAACTTTTTCGCCTACTTGCAGTTGCAAAACTGACTGCGCCCCTTGGACTTCATATAGGAAATTTCCATGGGTAAGCATTACGCCCTTGGGACGAGCCGTTGTACCTGATGTATAGATCAGGGTGGCAAGGGTATCGCGTTGAATGGGGGGATTGCCTAAATCTTTGCTGCTGCCCTTTTCGAGTAATTGCTGAAAGTTATAAGCTCCTTCGGGTGGGGTTTCGTCTGAGAGCAAGATAATTTGCTTGACGGGTAATGTATGTAATTCTGGTTCTAGTTTTTTGAGGGTAGCGAGATTTTCGACGACGATCGCTACGCTATCACTATGCTCGATGATGTAGAGCAATTCGCTACGTTCAGCTTGTGAGCTACGGGTGGCATTGGCTGCGCCGATCGCCAAAATCCCTTGGTCAGCAATTAACCATCGTGGCGAGTTATCAGCAATTAGAGCTACCTTTTCTCCAAATTGGATGCCTAGCGATCGCAAGCCTGCCCCAAAAGCATTAATTTGCTCAAAGGTGTCTTTATAGGAAATTCTGACTGGAGGTTTGGTATGGGGATCATGAAGAGCGATCGCATCAGGATGATTTTTTGCGCCTTGCTCCCATAGTTGCCAGAGGCTAGAGGCTTGCGAAATAGGAAAAGATGTAGCCATAAAAGGAATGATCTCACTAATGTTTAATTATTTTTGATTACTAGAGTTTATAGTCAAAAACAAGCATCAACTTAATAATTGTATGATGCCTAAAATCATTGAGAATAATCAATGGTTATCATTGGGTTTCTCATAGATTTCTTTTAGTAACCCTTTTTGGTTACGACCACTTTTAGTTTTCCCACCAATAACTAGTAGCCATAATTCTGTAAACTGCCATTTGTATATTGGCATAGGATGCGCCGTCAAATTTCGTAATTTAGCGATTTGGTCAATTTTACTGGCTGCTTTTTGATTGCCTAAGAGCCAACTAGAAACAGGGTGATTCCACTGTTCCAAGAATTCATTTACTAATTGGCGATCGCTAGTTGATATTTTCTGATCATTGATTTTGTGATAGTAAAGGCGATCGCGATCGGCATTAGATAAACTGTCCCTATTTAAAATCTCATCACTAAAAGTATCCCATTCCTTAGCAATCAGATAGGGCAAACTGCCGATAGTATATCTGCCTCTGTTTTTGAGAATCACTCCCGCGATTACAAAATCTCTTTGCATGGGATTTTGCTGGCAAAGAAAGTGATAGAAACTCTTATAAAAAGAATGCACAATTTCCCTCTCGACCACACTAGCAATATATAAACATGAGGGTTTGTAGTCCGAAAAATCCTCTGTAAAAATATCTGACTCAACCAAATATTTATGTTTATAGGCACTAAATAGATCGTTTTTGCTAGATATTTCCAACTCTTGCCAAGCTCTTGCTCCCAGCCTTTTAATTAGTTTTGCTTCAGTCTCGCGCTCATCATAATTAAAGGTGGGAATATTTTGCTGATCAGATAAAGTTTTGATTTGATCTCGGAGTTGTAAGATTTCACCACGTTCTTCGTCCGACAGATTAGCTTTTTCTCTAAAAATGGCAATCTCTGCATTAAGCAGACGAATTTCTTCATCTTTATCCTTAAGCAGCTTGTATTTTTCAGCAAGATCGAGAGCATTTACAGCAGCTTTGATGAGGTTGTAATAGTTATTTTTTAAAATATCGACTTCCTGCGAAGTCGCCCGACTTTTACCGCGCAAAGCTGTTTTCTGCCCTTGCCTGACAGCTAAGATTTCGCCTTCATGATTGCGGATGCGTAATTCTTTACTCTCCCCTCGCTCATCGGAAAGCATCACAACCATGCATTCATACTTACGCTGACTGTAATAAAATTCCGCTTTCATTATTATTTAGACTGCTGATTCAGAATGGCGGTTCTTTGCGCTCAAACCAAGAGATTTTTTGAAAGTGTTGCGAAGCAACACTTTCAAAAAATCTCTTGTGATTCGTTTGATCGGTAATTGCTGTAGATTTCCACTTAGGGCAATGCATCGGGGTTGATTCCTTGCGATCGCAAATAATTGGCTAACTTTTCAGCCCGTTCGTTTGCTTGCTCAGCACGTAGACGCTCTTGCTCAACTAGCTCAACCGCCCAAGGCAAAATGTTACCTAACTCATCCCACCAACGCAACCAATAGCCATCACGTTGTTCTTTAGCCCCCTGCCATACGCCCAAATACAACTTCATCGCCTCGATCCAGAAATGCCCTTCCGCATTTGGTTGGGCGAGTTCATAGCGATCGCCCTGTAGATAGTAGACCTCTAGTTCACCTGTAGCTGGCTCAAAAATCACATATACAGGAACATGCAAAATCTGCTCATAAAAAAACCATTTGCCAAGGGGGAAAGTCCGTTTGACTGAATATTCGCCGCCATCGCTATGGGACAAAAACTCCATAACTATAGTCGGTGTCGCCCCTTCAAGTGTGGGTGTATAGCTACGGCGATCGCGAATCGTCTCATACTTTTGAACATCCGCGACATACAACCAATCAGGAGCCTTGATCGCGATCGTATCGTTGACCGTAGCGCATAGCCCAAAATTAGACGCAATCAACATCTCAGGTTGAATAAAACCTGACAGTTCTAAACTTTCGCGCAATGCCCCTGCCAAAAGCGGTTGCCCTTCATTTTCCACAGGTTCTTCCTCTAAAGGCAGATCATCTGGCCATTTTTCCCACTTAATCACGAGAGGAGATTTGACAATAGAAGACGGTGTCGCAACCATATATCCTCCAAAAAATTCTAGTCAGTTAGTACAAACGCGCCGCGTGTGTACTAACTGGTTAGCCAATAGAACCGCCGCAGAAATTTCAAAAGTTAGTTAGCCTTTGATAATTAGCCTTTGATAAAGGCGATCGCATGTTGCCAAATCACGATCTTATGTCCCGATGCATCCATGCAAAGGCATTGATCATCAATCCAAACAATTTTGCCGCGTAGTTGATCGCCTGTAACCAGTTTAATTTCCACTTCATTTTTGTCGCGAATAATGGCATGAATGCGACGAATACTGGGCAAAGCGGTATTGAGTCCGATCTTAGTTGCTGTTGGTGCGCTCATCGTCTTACCTAGGACAGTTTTACGAATATTATCATTTTAATTTGTAGGACTTACGCAAAATAAAGAACCATTTTTTGTGGTGCGGCTCGCTGCGCCACAAAAAACGAGTTCTTGAGAGAAAAGGCTAAGCAATGTCGCTAATCCACAAGTGGATAGGCATAATTAATTACAATCCCAAACCGTTAAGGTTGCGCCCCGCAGGGGCGCAACCTTAACGGTTTGGGTAACAAGGTACTTAAAAATAAAAGCAGTCCCAAGGACTGCTTTTACTCTACTTTGTTGGGACATGATAGGGACAGCCTTTACTAGAATCGTAAGCCCAAACCAGTTTGTAAAGAAGTTGCCGATGTTCCTGGAGAATTGCGATAGGCATCAAAAGCGAAGATCACATTACCAAATAGGACAAGATTACTATTAGGTACTGTGTAATCAATACCAGGTTGGATCACAAAGCTATTTCTGTTACCTACTGGAGTTGTATCAACGGTGTTAGAAAGCGCTACACCTGCACCAATATAAACATCAGTATCAAAGTTTAATGGCACATCAAAGGATACAGTTGGTACAACTGCGGTACTACTACCAATCAAAATTTGGGTTCTGACAGAAACAGGGAATTCTAGAAACTTATAACGAGCCGCTATTAGCCCAGATGTGCGAGAGCTTTCGCCTGCACTACTATTGCCACTGGTAAAGCCAAAGCTAGCGCCTGCGCCCACATAGCTACCATAGGCTGGCTGTGCTTGAGCTGAAGGAGCCGCGATCGCTGTCAAGCAACCCACGGCAGTCAAGCCAAGCAAAATTTTATTTAGGTTAATTAGATTTTTCACAGATATCACTTCCTTGTGTGAGAAACGATTTACTTAGTTTTTGATTGATAGCAAATTTCATTTTGCTGTAAGCAAAATGAAAATCCAAAACCATTCCTGAGTTTGATTTTCTATCTACAAATGAGTTCGTACTCACTTGTAAACTGCTTTAGTTTTCGGAGTAACCCCGTCAGGGAGACAGACTATCACAAGTTGGATCGTTTGGCGAAAAAATTTAGCGAAACCCAGTAATTCTCATTATGAAACCGATTTTGGTGTTGCCTGCGGCGAAGCCGCAGGAAACACCAAAATCGGTTTTTAGCTCACAAGCGAAAGCCCCGCACTCTATCCGTTTACAAGGATGAGTGACGGGATGAAAGCGCGTCCATCAAGGGGTTCAATGCCCCGCCGATGGACAATTATCTTTGCTATGGAAAGTGTTTTACAGTAGAATAAAAATGGCTACTTCGCCCGTATTGGTGTCTGATAAGCCTCTGACCAGTAGCAATGCGATTATTGGTAAGCGAAAACCGTTGCACAGCATAGAAGAAGATGGGTTCATCTTGAAAGTACGATTTTCCATAGGTTTGCCTGATAGCGCGAGAAACCCGCATTTCATCCAAGGCAGTAAAAGTTGTAGGGTACAAGGTAAGAAATTAATAGTCTGCGGAGGGGCGCTCCGTGGACTTAAAACAAAGCTCAGGATATGCCCGATGCAATAGCAGGGTTCACTGAGAAGCCCACCCTATACTCGTCCGCGAGTTAGGGCTGGGAGTCGTCACAGCTGACATCCCCCAACTGGAGATAGCTAAAATACAGATAAGGTTGTATGGTTAAAGATCTATCGAGTAGCATATGCTACAAATCTAAAACTTCTCTATTCAAAATTTGTCTCTTGACCTATGGCAGAACTCGCAGTTTGTTTTGTTTTGAGTCTTGGTGTTCCTTACACATTCTGGAAAATCGTTAAACCTTTTACAGATATGTAACGACTTAACTCAAAAAACAGAGGAGACGCTTTGCGTCTCCTCTGTTTTTTGTTTAATCTACTAAGTCAGCTAAACCGAGGTAAGTGATTTTTGGTGGCTCGATCGCAAATCGACATGGTAATACCTTCACACCTTTAGCGATCGCCTCTTTTAAAAGCCTTGCATATTCGGGATCAGCTTCTGCACCTGCCGCAAAGCGATCGCAATCACCACGATTGATAAAAAAGATTAGAGCAGCAGATGTATCTTCTGTAAGTACCGACATTAACTCGCGAATATGCTTTTGACCCCGCGTTGTTACTGTGTCAGGAAATAACGCCAAACTTCCCATACACCAAGTTGTGTTTTTAACTTCTACATAGGTTTTTTGAGAAGAATCTTCTCCATTAGTCAATAAGAAATCAATACGGCTTTTTTCGTTGCCATAGGCTACTTCACCTTTGACGGTGTTATATGGTTCTAATTCTGGTAATAAATGGCGATCGAGCATATGACCAATCACGCGATTGGGAAGACTCGTATTTATGCCAATCCATTGTTCATCTAGATAGATTGCCTCCCAGCTATAGGCCAATTTGCGTTTAGGACTAGGATGATAGGAAACTAAAACAGGACTTCCCAATTTGCATACGCCTGTCATTGGTCCTGTGTTCGCACAATGCGCGGTAATTACTTCACCATTCTCTAATTCTATATCTGCAAAAAAACGTTTGTAGCGGCTGACGAGACGACCTGTAATTAGATCAGGGTAAGTATAGACTTGTGACATTTTAAGTTTAGTATGGACAGTGAAAAGCGCTGCTCATATTAACATGAAGGGAAAGTCATTAAGACAAGTTATCCTATGAGAATCAAACGCAAGTTGCATCATCCCCTAATTAAGTTAGAGCAGCGTGATGGAGTACTTCAAGTTGTTGGTGGAAATTCTTGGTATTCTTATTTGCGTGATCCATATCACCTATTGTTAACAATTCCTTGGGTCGGATTTTTTGTGATTGTGGTGGGGTTCGATATATTTCTCAATGCCATTTTTGCAGTTCTCTATTTACTTGATGCGAATGCGATCGCAGGTGTAAAGGAAGTAGGGTTTTTGGAAGCTTTTTTCTTTAGTGTGCAAACACTAGCATCCATTGGCTATGGAGTGATGAATCCGCAAACACTATATGCCAACCTGATTGTCACCTTAGAATCGATCGCTAGTTTGATGTTATTTGCAGTGATCACAGGAATAGCCTTTACTAGATTTGCCAAATCCTCTTCCCGTGTGATGTTCAGTCGAGTAGCCACGATTCACAATTACAATGGCATTCCCACGCTAATGTTTCGCACAGCCAATGAAAGGAAAAACAACATTCTCGAAGCGAAATTGAGTGTTTACCTAATGATCGATGAAGTAACTGCGGAAGGTCAGATGATGCGACGGTTGCATGAGTTGAAACTAACTCGCGATCATTCTCCTGTCTTTTTACTGTCATGGACGGTGATGCATACTATCAATGAGAGTAGTCCCCTCTATGGATTGTCTATGGAAACAATGGAAAGATTACATGCTCAGATTCTAGTGTCTCTAACTGGTGTCGATGAAACGATCGAAGGTACGATTCATGCTCGACATATTTATGCTGCTCGAAATATCTTATTCGATCGCCGTTTTGTGGATGTGATTTCCATGGGAAATGATGGGCATCGCTATCTTGATTACACGCACTTCCATGAAACAGTTGCAATTTAATCATAACGTGAGTTCGATATAGCCATTTGCGGCGTGCTTCGCACGCCGCAAATGGCTATATCGAACTCACGTTACTTTTATTTGGAGGTTGATTTCCGCTCCGATTCATTCACTAGCCTGAAATAATTTGATGTAACTTTTTAACTAGCTCCTGTTCTCGGTAAGGCTTACTGAAGTAAGCCTTAGCCCCAAGATATAGCGCTAACTTTTGATCGTTTTCATTGTTCTTACTAGTAAGCACAATAATTGGTAAATTTTGAAGATCGGCATCGGTACGAATATTCGATAAAAGCTTAAATCCATCCATGTGAGGCAGTTCCAAATCGGTGATTACTGCGTCAACATTTAATTTCATCTCTAAACAGTCTTTGAGAAAGGCGATCGCCTCCTTGCCATCCTGAACCTGTTCAGTCAAAAATCCTGACTTGGCGAGTGTCATCGCCAGATAACGCCGAACATTAGCTGAAGATTCTACAATTAATACCCTTGGTTGATGCGATCGCCTTGCTTGATAATTCTCGAATGCACTGGTAAACAGCCCCGAACTTTCTAGGTTTTCAGGCTCAGGCGATCGCTCTAAACTAATATCTAATGGTTCTAACAGATTAGCAAGTGGTGACTCTGATGTCGAATCCCCCGCATTAAAAAAGTCAGATAGAGTGCTAAGATTCTCGAAATTGGAATGGGACGATTGAGAGGCTAGAGCATTGTCATCATTAGGACACAGAATAGGATGCAGAAATTGAGTGACTAGTTCGGCAGGATTGAGCAAAGCCACAGCCTGATTACTACCCAAAACCACTGTACCTAGAAAAATTTGTGGAAGGCTGATATCTCCCTCAATTTGGTGAAATGTTGCTTCTTGATCATGCCAGCAACCATCAGTCTGCAATGCAAATAGTTGATTCTCGTAACTGATTACTAAAAATGAAGGTACAGTATGGGCAGGCTTCTGACTTTCAGATTGGTTGATTGACTGTGAAGATTGGTTTGATTGGAGAATCGAATGACTCAAACTATGGCGACAATTGAGTTTTAGCGAAGAATTGAGACGCACTATAGGTAGTACGCGATCTCGCCACGGTAGAGTCTCTACCGTATCAGCATCAAGATTATCGAAATTACTTGGGATTACTTCCAAGATTACTTTACTGGGAATTGCTAAACACATTTGATTGATATCAATGAGTAACACCCGAATTAAGGAGAGGATATTCGGCAAAACCAAGGTGAATTGAGTACCTTTGCCTTTCTGAGACTGTACCGAAATAGTGCCGCCCAACTCGCGCAACTTCTTCCTCACCCCGCTTAATTTAGTTCCTGTTTCTGTATAGGATTTACTATGCACGAGATTAAAACTTGGCTCAAAAATTAATCCAATTAACTGTTCATCACTCATATCCATTGTTGAGAAACCTGACATACCTGCGATCGCAGCCGCTTGTTCAACTTGATGACGGATTTTTTCTATATCAAAACCACAACCATCATCACTAACTTTGATGATGGTGCTTTCATCGGTTTGCGTTGCCATAAATTCAATTTTACCTTGGGATACTTTCCCCTGCTGCTGACGCTCGTGGGGAGATTCGATACCATGTTTAAATGCATTTCGCAGCAATAGCTCTAGTGGTTCAGCGATGATGTCGGAGATTAATCTCTCAACTTCAATTTCAGCGCCTTGGACAACCAACTCCACCTGTTTACCATACTGAAGTGATAGATCTCGCAAAATACGTGGAAATTTTCGCACAAGACTAGAAATCGGATTTTTGAGGACTTCGCGCAGATTTTTCCTTAAATGATAAACATCCTGACTCATCGCATAGTTTTGTTGTTCAGTGAGTGCTATTACATTGGCAATCTGCTCATATGTATTGTGTAACCCTGCGATCGCCGCTTGATGTTGGCTATCTAAGTTAGATTCTAATAGCTGCAAATGTTTTTGAGCATCACCAGACAAGATTCTGATTTCACTTAAATAAATATCTAAACTTCCCTTACGAACTAATAATTCTTCCGATAAATCCCCTAACATTTCTAAATGATTTAAGGGCAGTCGAATCGTCGCATCATTAACTTTTGTGACCACTTGAACATCTAATTGATTATTACTATCAACAGTACTCATATCAGCTTCCATTTCAGTCTTGACATCTGATTTTAAGTCTACGGATAAAGCCGAGAAATCAGCATAGGAAATTTCTTTGTCCCCAAAATTCATTTGCGATAAGTCAGACCAAGAAGAATTAGTATCATCAAGATTATTCTGATAGATCGGGGATTCTTCGATCGCCGTATCAATGTCTGAAGCAGGAAAATCTTCTTTGAGCATTTCTGCTAACATTAAGCTACTGTCTAAATCTGAAGGATGAGAACTAGGATTTTCCTTGAATTGAAGATTTTGCGCTGCATCTAGGCTAGATATATTGCGATCGCTTGACTCAAAAGCACTGCTAGGAGTCATGTTTTCAACAATATCATTAGATAATTCAGACAGGGCAAAGTCAGACAAGTCAAATGCAGGGACTAGACCTTCATCATTTGGCTGCGACCAAGACTCCATTGCTGTAAATTTATTCCAAACATGATCCAGATCATCTTCAAGCCCTTCCAGATCTTCTTCATCTACATCAGGATCATTCCACTTAACCCCTTGGATTTCAGTCTCGTCATCATTGCCGACCCCATTACCTAATAATTGCTCGGTAGGTGCTACTGGAAATATGTTAGCCAACAATTCTGGCATTGGCAGTCTTTCAGCGCTCCTCGTCTCATTAAAATCCTGCAAGTCTCCAGTCAATTCATCCAAATCACCGCTAAAAGTATCTGTTAATAAACTAGGGAATAAAGTCGTCAATTCATCAATAGAACTTCCTGATATGTCTTGAAACAATTGGTCAGAATCCAAAAGATTATCTTCTTGATCCAATTGAATCATTAAAAAACTATCTGAATTATCTAGATCTTCTATTGAAGTTGTATAAAATCCTGCTTGAGTTTCCTGATTTTCTTCTGTGTCAAAGTCTAGATCAAAAAGATGTAAACCTTCTGGGGTATCTTCTAAATTAAATGGCTCATTCTCTTTACTATTTAATTCTAAAATACTTGGGGAGTTAATCTCATTTGATTCCAATTGCAAATGTTCACTTATTTGAGCAAACAAGCTACGCTGTAATTCGATCCAATCCTTATCTAAATCTATTCCTGAGCAATATTCATCGATTACTTGATTGGACATGTTGATTACTTCAAGTATTAGTTCTTTGGTAATCCAATCAAGATCAGCACGACGATCGCGCAATTGGTTGATTAACGACTCGAAGTTGCAAACTAATTCTAAAAATGGTGAGTTGGGAATATAAAAACTAGCTTTGATAGCCGCATCTCTCAACAACTTAATTGTAGAAATTAAGCTGTCAAGTTGTTGCTGAAAACTTGGCTGGTTTACATCTAATTCTAAGACTTTATTTTTTAAATCATGCGTCAAAGTTTGAGCTTCCTTAGAAAAGATGTTCTTGGTTTGTGGCAATATTTCAATCATGGGAAAATCCATTACATCTATGTCTGACAAACTTCTATCCTCAAATCAGTAATAATTCATATCGCCAAAATCTTTGCCCATAGACAACTAAAATCTAGCGAGTTTTGAAATGAGACAAGGACTGTTGGAGTTCCCCAGAATAACCTCGTGTGGCTTTGATAAACTTGGATACTTCCGAAGAAGAGGCAAGCGTTCTTTTTGCCATATGCGAAATATCATTCATCAAGTTGGCAACCCCTTCCGATGTTTGGGCTTGTGAAGTTGTAGCCTCGGCGATCGCCACCACTAATCCATCAATTTGCTGGGAGATTTGGGCAATTTGTTGCAGGCTATCCTTAGCGTTGATCGCTAAGTTATTACTCTCTGATAGTCGATTACTACCTGATTCAACTACCGCCATCACTGCGTTAGTCTCGCTTTGTATATTGCTGAGTAGGCTTTCCACTTCTTTTGTCGCCGCAACTGAGCGAGCAGCTAGTTCTCCCACTTCTTCGGCAACTAGGACAAATCCATGATTAGGAGCATTGGATCGAGATGCTTCTAGGGTGGCATTGATGGCAAGAAAGTTGGTTTTAATCGCAATTTCATTAATTGCAGAAATCGCTTTAGCAATTTTTTGGGAGACAACACCCAGATGCTTGACGCGCTTAGCCGTTGAGGAGATTGTGTTTTGCAATTCTCCAACCTTGGACATGACAGCCTCAATCGAGCGATCGCTGTCCGACAATTTTTCTGATACTAGCTGTGATGATTGCAATACTTGCTGGCTATTACTGACAATTCTCGTTGCTGATAACTTAGACATCTGCATTGTCGTTAGCGATCGCGTCACTGTATCGACTTGTCTCTGAGAAACACTAGCCAGATTCATGATTGCCTGTTCATTTTGACCAAGGGAGAAATTAACTTGGTTTGCTGAGGATTTAACTTGACCGACAATATTTTGTAATCCACGGATGACATCATCAAAAAATATGGCAACATTCGCTAAACTGCCATCAACTGACTGAGTCGAAACCGTAAGATCGCCATCAGATAAGGCCTGAATATCCTTGAGCATTTGCGCCAAATGATTGCGTAGGTCTTCATTCTGTTGGCGATAGCTCTCAACTTCAGCATGTCGTTGTACTATTTCAGCCCGTACTTTTTTCCCTAAATACAAGATGTTTTCATCGGTTAAATCACCTTCTTTAACCTCGTGCCTTTCTTCTCTCGCAAGTTTTGCCAAAACTTTAAACAACTTCACTACCTGTAACTGTAAGTTTTGCTTTTCTTGTTCTTGCTTCTGCATCATCGTCTGAAATTGTTCAGACATTTTATTAATGCTTAAGGAAATGTCTGACATTTCGTCATTTCCTTCCACACTTAAGGTTCCAAAACTAACATCAGTATTTCCTTGTCTAAGATCTCGTAAAGCGGCGCGAATATCCTTAAGTCTGGTGCTAAGTTTCCTTGATAAAGCATAGGTGATCGCTGCTACTAGTAAAGGCGTAGCAGCAATACCAATACCAATCACTAACAGTAAATTTTGATTACCTGCGGTCGCTTTAGTTTTGTCTATAGTCGTTAAGACATCCCAAGTCAGCATGTCATAGGTCTGCATATTTGGTACAGGGGCATAGGCAATCAGTTGCCCATTGCGATCGCTCTTGACAGTATCTTGGCTAGCAGAGGAATGAGCTGTTCGCAGATCGGGGAGCATTGCAAAATTAGTTAACGCATCTTCGCCAACTGTGACAGGTTGGGAACTAGCAATATATTTGTTAGCACCATCAACTATGTAAAAACTTCTATTATCGTTACCATCTTTGAGTCCATTGTTTAGATCATTTACCAATTTTTTTACAGGAATCTCAACCTGCAAAATCATGTTGACTGTTTGGGAATTAGAACTCTTGATTGACCTAGCTGCATAAAAATGAACCCCATCTTTCCCTGATACGGGATTACTAAACAATACATTATCCACAGAACTTACTTTACTGAGGATATTAGGGCTAAGAGTTTGCAGGGTTTTCGATTGGCTTGACTGAGCAATTAACTCTCCATTAGCGCTAAACAACGCAATGCTAGTGTAATCAGGATAAGCTTGACCATAGAGATTTAACCGATTAGTCAACTGCTGCTTATATTGTCGTTGCTGGGCTATTGGCATTGAAGCAAGAGGATTAGTTACTTTGGGATTTGCGGGCTTTAGTAAGATGTTTTGTCCTACTTCGGTCGAAACCAGTAATTTTTGAAGCACTTCCACACCATTAGTTTGCTGCTTTAAAAAATTTTTAGTCACATTTGCTAAAGTGATCGCTTCCGATTGCTGAGCCTGTTTGACCTTATTCAATAACAAACCATTGCCCATTTGGTAAGCTACTACCCCCAAGGCGATCGCAGGAATAGTCGCAACTAAAGCACCCCATAAGGTGATTTTTTGGCTGACACTAGAAAATTTAAACATGTCCTCCAATGCGATCGCCGAGCCAGCATTTCTTCCATTAACTTTGCTGCGCTTAGCTGTATTTTGAGAATCCATCCCCCAACCCAGAATCACTGATGATTCTACAGGTGGAAACTCGATTTTTTGATTGTTCTGCTGGCTTACTTCCTGAATATTAGAGATAGACTTATTCAAGATTGAAGGTGTAACCTTGTCCGTTATATCTTCTAGACCCTGATCCCTAGCCATTATATTTTCCGCATCTTCAACCAACAAAGTCTGCTCATCCAGCAATTGTCCTTGAGGAGTAGTTGTTAGTTGTTCCTGTTCTTGCTGATAACTTTTAAACTGGGCGGCGATCGCAGGTGGCGGAGGAATTATCCCATTACCGTTAACCTGAGTTTTTTTAGAGGCCTTCGGTTTAGCAGGAATATTAGAAGATGTTGCTAGTACGGTAAGGTCACTGGTAGTTGAGCCATCATGGTCGATAATATAGGAAATACTAGCTTCGCCAAATGGACTTTTTAATTTTGAACCAAGATTGGTGGATTCTAACTGCAAAGCTCTATAGTTAGCTTCCTGAGCCTTATCAGCATAACTGGCTTCTTTGAGATTAGAGCTATTATGAGGACTATTAATAGAACCTATGTCTTTTTGTAGGTTATTGTTTTGAGAAATACTAGCTAACTTATTTTGAATTTGAGCAAGCGAAGTACTTGCAAGATCAAGCAAATCTGGATCTTCTGTAAGAGTCAATACCTGTTGGTATTGCACCTTAGCATACTCAATCTTGCCTGCCTTACGGAAGGTTGCACCTAACCAAATATGTAGTTTGGGATTACGAGGATCTTCATACAACAATTCTGAGAACTGCTGCATCGCCTCTTCATACCGACCCTCTGCATAGGAGTGTAGAGCCGCCTGATACTGCGCTGTCATCATGATCGCCCCTTTAGAAAATACGTCTTTGTTTCAAGAAGGAGGCTTTAAATCTCTACAAGTCTCCTGATACATATTTAAACGAATTTATATGTAAATTCTCTAGCGCCATTTTGCTTGTGTTTAACAAAAAAAGTGTTATGATAAGTTAGGTATTATTGCACTCAGCTAAATAGAAATTGAAAAAACTGGTTTTATTGCTTGGATGTGATTGGCTCCTCAACCTAAAGTTGGGTGAAAGACGTGAGTCTGATCCTACTCTTTCTTGGGATGATGCCTGTGAAGGACCTAGTATGTTCCGATCGACCTTCTAACTATCAGGGTTGTAACCACCGTTAACAACCTAGGTCGATCGCTTCTCACCATGGAGAAGATTAAATATTTTCAAAACTGAATAAGCGGTTAAAAACCTCTGGCTAATAGAGATTTTTGGCGTGTGATGTTTCAAATCAGCAATATCTATCTTTTGAATGATAGTTACTGTCAATCCTGAAACATGTGTCATCGCGGAAAAACTTCCTAGATCTTAGGTGTGTGATTTTGCTTGTTCTGTTATTGAATTCTGATCAAATTTTTCTTGCATACATCTACTAACACATAACATCTAGGACAAACAGAATCATGAAACGCGAACTACTTAAACAGACCGTTGAACACATCGACATCAAAGCTTTTGATGTAGTCGGATTGGTTGATGCAATGGCTAACACCGCTTTTCAAGGTAGAAACCTTGGACGTGCGGCTCATATCTATGACGATATGATCAAGGACAAAGATTGCGCGATCATCCTGTGTTTGGCAGGTTCTTTATTTAGTGCGGGACTTAAGGGAGTTGTCTACGATCTCATCGCCAACAACATGGTAGACATGATTGTCTCTACAGGCGCAAACATCGTTGACCAAGACTTCTTTGAAGCCCTCGGATTTCGTCACTATGTCGGTGATACCTTTGCTGATGACACAGTACTCCGCGAAAATGCGATCGATCGCATCTATGACACCTACATCGACGAAGACGAGTTGCGCGTTTGCGACATGACGATCGCCGAAATTGCCAACTCTCTTCCTCCTCGCCCTTACTCTTCTCGCGAGTTCATCCATGAAATGGGTGCATACCTCGATAAGAATGCTAAAAACCGTCACTCTGTCGTTTTGGCAGCTTACGAGCATCAAGTTCCCATCTTCGTTCCTGCTTTCAGCGATTGTTCCGCAGGTTTCGGCTTAGTCCATCATCAGTGGTTCTCTCCTGAAGAGCATGTCAGCATCGATTCTGTACGCGACTTCCGCGAGTTGACTCAGTGCAAGTTGGCAAGCCCTCACACTGGGCTATTCATGATCGGTGGTGGTGTTCCTAAGAACTTCGCTCAAGATACCGTTGTTGCGGCTGAGTTGCTTGGTTTCGAGGCAGCAATGCACAAGTATGCAGTTCAAATCACTGTTGCTGACGAGCGTGATGGCGCTCTATCTGGTTCGACTTTGAAGGAAGCACATTCTTGGGGCAAGGTTGATATTGTCCAAGAGCAAATGGTTTACTCCGAAGCCACTGTAGCTCTGCCATTGATTGCAGGCTATGTCTACGGTAAGAAGAACTGGTGCGATCGCGCTCCTCGTCAATTGGCTCAAGTTTTCAACAAGCCATCTGTTGCTTTCAGTCAAATTCCTACACCTGTAGGCGTGTAGTAACATAAAGCAAAAGGGGGGCGCTTTGCGCCCCCCTTTTGCTTTTAGAACATAAAACCCCAGAGAGAGTTGCGGCGCTTCGCGCCGCATCTTTCTCTGGGGTTTTATTTTTGTCATAACATTGATGGTTATAACTATAAGCAAAATAAATATAGTGACTATTAAAGTTCTCCATCTCTCAGATATTCATCTTGGCAGTACTACCCACGGCAAAGTCAATCCGCAAACAGGATTGAATACTCGCCTAGAAGACTTTGTCGCAGCATTGACAATCTGTATAGATCGCGCAATTAACGAGCCAGCCGATATTGTTCTCTTTGGTGGTGATGCCTTTCCTGATGCTACGCCACCGCCACTTGTGCAGCAAGCTTTTGCCAAGCAATTTCGTCGCCTTGCTGATGCTGGGATTCCTACGGTGTTATTAGTGGGAAATCACGATCAACATTCGCAGGGTATAGGTGGTGCGAGTTTAGCAATTTATCGCAGTTTAGCTGTGCCAAACTTCACGGTGGGTGACACGATCGCCACCCATCGGATTTCCACAGATGCAGGGGATATTCAGATTATTACTTTGCCTTGGATTACGCGATCGACTTTACTTACAAAGTCGGAAACAGAAGGCTTTTCGATGACTGAAGTAAGTCAATTCCTGATTGATCGCTTGCAAGTTGTCATCGAAGGCGAAATCCGTCAGCTTGATCCCAAGTTGCCCACAATTCTACTGGCGCATGTGATGGTAGATACAGCTACCTATGGCGCGGAGAGATTTTTAGCGGCTGGCAAAGGTTTCACAATTCCATTATCAATGTTAACCCGTGAGGCGTTTGACTATGTAGCGCTCGGACATGTACATCGTCATCAAATTCTAGCGACGCAACCGCTTGTGGTTTATCCAGGAAGTATTGAGCGAGTAGATTTTGGCGAAGAGAATGAATCGAAAGGCTATTGTTGGCTAGAAGTAGAGAAAGGGAATGTGAAGTTTGAGTTTTGTGCAATTCCGACTCGTGCATTTCGGA
Organism: Pseudanabaena sp. CCNP1317; assembly: GCF_034931345.1. Classification (NCBI taxonomy): domain Bacteria; kingdom Bacillati; phylum Cyanobacteriota; class Cyanophyceae; order Pseudanabaenales; family Pseudanabaenaceae; genus Pseudanabaena; species Pseudanabaena sp. CCNP1317. Next base: position 39,039 of record NZ_JAYGIF010000152.1, read on the forward strand.
CAATGGAAGTAGACGTAACGCAATCGGAAGATCCTCAAGGCAAGTTATTAAAAGCGATCGCCAAAGGGAAAATCGATCATGCGATCGCCAGACTTATCTACAAGGTCAAAGCCGAACAGTTAGCCCAAATCGACGATCGCCTCTTACATGAAGCAATGGCGATCGCCCATAATTACTCGCTCATTCCTGAAGTGGTTAGCCAAAATCCGCGCACGCGATTACCTGAGCTGAGTACAGCCGAAGCGCTCGATCCGATGACTGCGCTCAAGACCTACCTAAGTACTCGCGAGGATTTGAAAAATCTAGAGCCTGAAATGTTGACTGCGGCGCAAGAACTACTCAGTGAGATTGGCTTAGGAATGGATGGACTTGATTCTATTGAAGATTCAGCCCAGCCTAGTCAATTGACGATAAGTTTCAACTAATTCTGTTTGCAGCGTTTCCAGTGAAATATGGCGCAGGCTAGCGGCGCGATCGTAAATTTGCTCAATGCTAATATCATGGCGATCATCAGTTTCTAAAAGAAATCTACCTTGCGGTATAGTAGCGATCGTCTGAGTCACATGAGAGCGATCGCTAAAAATTGCGGCTCCAAAGGAGAAATAGAAATCATGCTTGAGCAGTTGTTGAAAGACTTCTTCTTTCTTATTGAAGCCATGAATAATCCAAGGCATCGAGGATTTAGTGTTTTTCTTTAACGCAATTAATTCCGCAAATGCTCTGACACAATGAATTACAAGTGGTTTCTGTAACTCCTCAGCAAGTTCGATATGTCTTTGAAAGATAGAAATTTGTGTTTCTAAAGGCAAATCAATATTTCGATCTAATCCACATTCACCGATCGCTACCACCTGTGATAATTTTGCTAAATCTGCAAGATTCACCCATGCCGTTTCCCATGTTGCTAATTGCACAAACCAAGGATGTAAGCCAAGACTGCAAATATTAGGTAAGGATTCGGCTTGCAATTCTGGAATGACATGCAAAGTTTGCAGATTGATGAGATCTGGGGATATGCGATCGCTATGTGTATGGAAGTCAATAAATAAGTACTTATACAAAATAAATCACCCAAACCTGTAAAGTTGCTCCCATGCGGGGCGCAACTTTATAGGTTTATAATTAAAACTCATCATCTGGATCAATACCCAAAGCACGTAAACGCTCTGCAAGACGATCAGCACGTTTACGTGCTTGATCAGCGCGTTGACCTTCCTGTATGACTCGTTGCTGCTCCTGCCAAACTTGAATCTTAGATTGCTGCAATAGTTGATCTAACTCTACAGGGGATAGAAATTTTTGCCCGTCGGGACGAAATAATACTAATTCTTGTCCTGCTACCCAATCAAAGCGGATTCCTAACAGTGGACTCACCCAGTTGCTCATTGAGAGAATTTTGGTCAAGCGATCGCCTTGTCTCTGCCAGCCTACTAAGGTTAAATCATCAGGATCGTAAATGTAATATTCCTGAATGCCATAGGTTTCATAAAATGTAAACTTCTCGTCTAGAGCATCAATACCGCGACTATCTTTATTGCTTGGTGACAAAATTTCAAAAGCAACCTGTGGAGGGATATTATCCTCTAGCCATTGCTTGTAAGAGCCTCGCCTACCTTTAGGTCTGCCAAATGCAACCATCACATCTGGAGCCATACGTCTTAGGGTATAGCGCACAGGATACCAAGCCAAGTCGCCTCCCACAAATACATGGGGATCGTTAGCATACATAATCTCTAGATTTTCTTTGATGATCACAATCCAGCGAAACTGCTCGGTATTGTCAGACATAGGATTACCGTCACTATCTGGATAGTCGATCTCTGGGGCGATCGCTTCATGAGTTAATGGTTGCAGAGTCATGGATTTGCCCTCGCATAGACCTGTGCGTGATTAATATATTCTATAGCCAAACCTAAAAGAGAGTTGCGGCGCAACTCTCTTTTAGGTTTGGCTACTGCTATTCAGCAGTCTTTGCTTCTAGTTCCGCAATTCTCTTTTCTAGTTTGCGAACTGTGTGTAATAAGTCTGGAAGTTGACGCTCCGAAATAACGATACGCTTCCAATCCTTTTCAGGAACGACGGGATAGCCCATCATCGTCACACCTGCGGGAACATCACTGGGAATGCCCGACTTTGCCCCAATAATTGCGCCATCACCGATGTGGATATGATTAGCTGCACCGACTTGTCCTGCCATGACCACATGATGACCGAGGGTGACACCGCCCGCTAAGCCCACCTGTGAGGCGAGAACGGAATGCGCTCCCACTTCCACCCCATGACCGATCTGCACAAAGTTATCCAGTTTTGCACCCTTATGAATAACAGTAACCCCAACGGCAGGACGGTCAACGGCGCAGGAACAGCCCAGTTCGACGTTATCTTCGATGATCACATGACCGATTTGGGGGACTTTGTACCAAGTGCCATTGGGCGATATCTCAAAGCCAAAGCCATCGCCACCTAAAACGGTGCTGGGATGGAATAGACAATTTGCGCCAATTTGAGTGCGATCGCTAATTACACAATTGGCATGAATAGTTGTATTTGCGCCAATCTCGACATCGTTGTAAATGGTGACATGGGGATAAATCGTGACGTTATCACCAATTTTGACGTGATCACTAATGACAACATAGGGTGCGATCGCCACATTTGTACCTAACTGCACGCCTTCACCCAAAATTGCGGTGGGATGAATGCCCTGTGGCGGTGTGGGTGGTTGATAAAACTTTTCGAGAACCTTGGCGAAGAGAATGCGGGGATGGGCGGTGCGGATACAGGGCAAAGGTGACGGAGTTTTAAGATCAAGAATGACAGCGCTGGCTTGGGTATCCTTGAGACGGGCGACAAATTTTGCAGAAGACACAAAGGTGATTTCTCCAAATTGCGCCTTATCGATCGCGGCGACTCCCGTGATGATGGGATCAGTACCATCGGATTCAAATCGACAATCAGGGAGAGCGGCGACAAACTCGGCGGCGAGTTCGGAGAGTTTGAAAGAAATTGTTTGTGTCATGGATCTGATGTCATATCAAGAATGCGCGATTACCATAATACTTAATTGTGCCAAAACACGTAGTGTTGATGGTGTAATCCCAATTCACGAAAGTGTGACCACACTTTCGTGGATTGGGTAAATAGTGATTGCATCCAATAGGCACTAGATAGCCACTAGTTAGCTACTACCATGACAAAAATGCAGCCTCGACACCTTGTTCTCGTTTAACCTTGGCATCGCGTTCTACCCAAGTAAGGATCTGGGCTACGGTCAAATCTTCAATGTGAGTGCTGTAATCTTTTGCGATCGCCACTAATGCTTGCATTGCCGAAATGACCATGCGCGTGAGAAATTTTTCATGGCTGGAAAGCTTCGCAGTTGTAACTTCATCCTGTCGCGTATCTTCAAAATCTAGATCAGGATGAGGCGAAGTCCATTTCAAAAAGGCGGCATCTTCACCTTGCTCTTGTCGAATCTGTGAATCCATTTCAATCCAATGCACAATTTGACTAGAGGCTAGATCTTCAGCATGAATATGTAGGTCTTCAGCAACTTTAGTAATAATCCGCATTGATGAAACTGTGATGCGGGTCATAAATTTTTCCATTGTCGAAAGCATTGCGCCATCGATCGCATGGGCTTCGGCAAGCGTTAAAAACTGAATTGGGTCTTGGGGAATTGTCATAGCCTATAATTCTAGGGGCAAATCCAAGCTTTGCCCCCATTTTAGAAACCGATAATTTGTAAAGTTCTTTTCTTACTTCCTTCCCAGTAAAAGAATAGCGTTGCGGCGCAACGCTATTCTTTTACTGGGAAGGGAGGTAGTAGTCACCTAAGCGATAGCAACTAAGGTAATCCCAATCATTGTCAAGACGAGTAAGGTAATGCCAATAAGTGGCAAGCGTCCTTTTAAGAGTTCAGCATATTCTGTAGCGCCACTTTGCTCATCGCCTTTCGCCTCAGCTTTCTTATCGATCTTGTCATCGAAATACATCTTTGGTTCGATCGCCCAATTATTTAAAATCCCACGATCATCTTTGGTAAAGGCTGTGCGGACTTTGGTTTTTGGTTCAGTCATTGATATTTCCTTTTTATAATGTTTTTTAAATTTTTGTTTAGGTTAACTGTGCAAATAGCGATTTTACCTAAAACCTGAAATTGATAATATTGAGCGATCTAGAACATATTCAAAGTGTTTATCTGGAAAATAAAATTTTTGAAACAGCTTAGTATTGCTACATGAATCTTAATGTTCCTTCGATCTTATCCCTAATGTTAAATTTCGGCAAATATTAGTCACAAAAAGAGTTACGTCGTTCCACGACGTAACTCTTTTTGTGACTAATGTCTTAGTACCAATTCCCGAAAGTATAGCTGCCGCCGATTGTGTTAAGACAAAAGCAAAACCCAAGAAGAGAATGGCGGCGCAAAGCGCCGCCATTCTCTTCTTGGGTTTTATGTCCTCATACACTTGGCGACAGCTATATGAGCCATACTTCTGGGAATTAAAAACCAAACCCAGTAAGGGTTAATACCAAAACATAAAATGGCGTAGCCATTTTGTGTTTTGGTATAAAGTAGAGATCGCGCAAAGCGCAATGTTTACTTCATGTTTTTTATGCCCCACTTTTCCCATCTATGTGAGCATTGGCTATCTACGCTCAACTGGTCACCCAACCCTGACCAAATAGACCAATTTGAAAAGCTGTACGAATTAGTCTTAGAGGGCAATAGCAAACAAAATTTGACTCGAATTACGGCTGCGGATGATTTTTGGGAAAAACATTTATGGGATTCGTTGCGGGGGGTATTAGCTTTTTGGGATCGGGAAGATATTAAGGTAATTGATATTGGTACAGGGGCGGGGTTTCCGGGATTACCGATCGCGATCGCTAAACCGACATGGCAAGTCACCCTAGTAGATAGCAAACAAAAAAAGGTTGCCTTTGTCGAGGAGACGATCCAAACTTTAGGACTATCTAATGCGATCGCCCAATGGGGTCGTGGCGAAGACATTAATAAATTAGGTCAGTACAAAAAGAAGTACGACTTAGCAGTAGTAAGAGCCGTGGGCAAGCCAGATATTTGTGCAGATTACGCATTGCCTTTTCTCAAAAAAAGCGGCACAGCAGTTCTATATCGTGGTCAATGGCTCCCCGAAGAAAGTGAACAGCTCGATATATTTTGTGAGCAGCAAGGGTTGCAAGTCGTCAAGCAAGATCGCTTTCAGACTCCGCTTACCGCAGGGATTAGACACAGCGTTTACCTTTCTCCGCGCTCAACTTCCATCTCCAACTCATAGGGAGATGCAAAGTTAGAAGAATCATATAAAAATCGGATTACTTCTTCTTCGAGACGGTGGATGTGATGGACTTCTACAGCATTAGTAGCCCGCAGAGCTGATAAGTAACCGTCTAAAAAGAGCCTCATCTCGTCGGTCGAACGATAACCACGTTCTGACATTTCGACAAGGGAGTCGGTAATCTTTTGATAATGACGAATGGCGATCGCGTCTTGAAGCATAGGTCAAGCTGGGAATAACTACCGTCGTAGGTGGATTTTGCTTAGGTAATAAAATGGTTCCCCCTTAGATCTAACGAGCGATCGCTAGTTAAGAAAATTCAACTTTTATGTACTTTCAGCGCTTATGATTCTATCACTTTGCTAACCAGAGGGGGGAATATAGTGCTGCTTATCCACAAAAAAAGGCGCATTGCGCCTTTTTTTGTTACTGCTCATAAATTGGCAAAACATCTTGCCAATTTGGATAAACTCCTGTTTGCCATTGAGTTTGCCATTGATCGTGGGTGATCGCTAGCAAACTTTCGCCTAGGGATAAAGGTGGATCAGATTGTTGCGCTTTAGTGACTATTGACTCACAGTCAATTCCATATACAGGAATCTGTAACTGCTCACCAATCGTCCTTGCTACCACAACACCGATCCTTGTGCCAGTAAAGCTACCAATGCCCGTGGCGATCGCTAAAAAAGCCAAGTCAGTCCATGCAAGATCACCCATAAACACATTTAAACAGTCATGTAACTGTACAGATAGCTCTCTGCCTAGTTCCCATGACTGCTGCTTGTGGATGATATAAATTTGAGAATTGCGATCAGAATTTGGGTTAATTTCCGCGATCGCAAGCTCTAACTTTGTAGTTGTTGTATGTAAGGCAAGGGCAAAACTTGTGGTCATGATCTGTAGAATACTGGAAGGCGATCGCCAGAATTCAGATTAGAATTTATTGCCACCAGAGCCAGTATCAGCAGCGCCAGTATCGGCTGCACCTGTATCAGCAGCTCCATTGGATTCAGAATCTTCAGGATCGTTATAGCTGCCCATTGGTCTTCTACGTCCAAAGCGACCCATAGGGGTGCGCTTACGAAACTTACGCGCATACGCTTGGTTGCGAAGAGCTTTTTCTTTTTTCTGATTGCGGCGCTTAGCCATTTTAACCTACTGTACCCCTTAGAGATTGAGTCTATTTAAGCTAACACAAAACGCGCATCTCTAAAACCCAGAAAATTGGTGGCGCATCACGCCGCCAATTTTCTGGGTTTTAGTCAATCCATTCGTTGTCTAATTTTTGATCTCGAAACAAGATGCGATCAAAGCCTTCACTGAGAGTAGGTGGGTTATAGGAAAGGGTGCGATACATATCTATGACAACATCTTCAGGAACTACGCGATCGCGTACCTCATTACGGGATAGGCAAATCCAGAGTGGCACATCTAGCCAAATACCCGTAATTGGCTTAAACCCATGAGCCTTAGCGAGGTCGATAACATCTTTGCGATACTCGCGTTTATAATTTGTGGCATCATATATTACAGATTGTTGCGATTTCGCGGCATTGGCAAATGACTGTTGTACCTGCTCCCAAATCTCCGCCCAATCTCCCTGCGTAGATGCTGATCCATAGAGTGAAGCTCGGATGCGATCGGGGCTGATTAGTTGAGTTGCCCCATAAGTTAGGCTGCTACTATTCTGACTAGAAGCATATAGCATCTTCTCAGCAAGGCTAGATTTGCCACTAGCGGGTACACCAATTAGGATAATTACACTTGCCATGCGATCGCTGCAAATTGCTAAATAGTTATGAAATCAGTCTTTACTAACTATAGCAACCTCAAAAACAACTCCCATATAAACCCTAATAATCTGAAATATGTCCACACTTTACGATTTCAAGCTCACCAACATCGATGATCAACCAGTTGATCTCGCTCAGTACAAAGGCAAAGTCGCCTTAGTTGTCAACGTAGCCTCTAAATGTGGCTACACCAAGCAATACAAAGGGCTAGAGTCTCTTTATCGTGAATACAAAGACAAGGGTTTTGAGATTCTTGGCTTTCCTAGTAACGATTTTGGCGCACAGGAGCCAGGGACTGAAGCAGAAATCAAGAGCTTCTGCTCTCTCACCTACGATGTCACCTTCGACATGTTTAGCAAGGTAAAAGTAAGCGGGAGTGACATGACAGATGCTTACAAATACCTTACTGAAACTACAGGTAGCCAAGTAAAATGGAACTTCAATAAGTTTCTAGTTGATAAAGAAGGTAAAGTCGTGAAATACTACCCTTCTAGTGTTGCGCCTGAAGATGCAGATTTGCGTAAAGATATTGAGGCACTCTTGGGCTAGATTTTTTAAAAGTGTAGAAACGTAACACTTTCAAAAAATCTCATGGTTTGTTTGATCGGTGATTGTGGTAGATCTAAGGATGGTGCTAACGAACCATCCTTAGATCTTTAAGTTGGTTTATTGTGGTGAAGTGTTTAAGCTCACATAGCAATGACCGATACTTCGGTAATCTAGTACTTAACTGATTTTACGCAAGATGAAAGATTTGCTCCTATGACCAGAACCAAAAAAGATTTAGTTCAGAAAAATGCCGATAGCTCTCCAGAAGAAGTTGACATCATCAATACGGACTTGGGAGAAATTTTAGAATCTTTGCCAGAGAATTCAGAGACAATTGGTAAGCAACATGCAAAGTCTGATGCTGATTCCGTCGATCGCTCCATGTATTTTTTTAATCGCGAACTAAGCTGGGTTGCATTCAACAAAAGAGTTTTAAGTGAAGGCATTGACTCGCGAACCTCACTACTAGAACGCGCTAAATTTTTCGCAATTTTTAGTACTAACCTTGATGAGTTTTTCATGGTTAGAGTTGCAAGGGTGAAGAAAAAGTTTTCGGAGCAGATGGATATTATTTCCGATGATGGGCTGAGTCCAGAAAAGCAGTTGCAAGTAATTCGGGAAGCGCTTGTACCATTAGTAACGATGCAGCATGAGTTTTTCGAGAATACCCTGCGTCCAGAGTTGCATAGACATGGAGTAAAACTCTTAGACTACAAAAATATTGATAAGAAACATCAGCGCTATCTCAAAACCTATTTTCAAGAAAAGTTATTTCCCGTACTCACTCCCTTAGCCGTCGATCCTGCTCACCCATTCCCTTACATCTCCAACCTGAGTTTAAATTTAGTTGTGATTGTGCGCGATCGCGAAACTAAGGAAAAGAACTTTGCGCGGGTGAAAGTACCTAATGTATTACCAAGGTTTGTCAAAATTCCTGAGACCGATGATCATACCTTTGTACCTTTAGAACAGGTCATTGCCCATAACCTTGATGCGTTATTTCCAGGAATGGAGATTCTCAGTTATTATCCATTTCGGATTACTCGTGATGCAGAACTGGATATCGAAGAAGAAGAAGCCGATGACTTGATTTCCGCTTTACAAGAAGAGCTACGCAAGCAGAAGTTTGGCTCAGTTGTACGAATGGAAATTGCTAGGGATATCCCTCCAGAAATCCGCAAAGAGCTAATTGCACAATTGGGAATTACAGAAGCTGATGTATATGATATCCCTGGTCTCATTGGACTAGGCGGTCTGATGTCCCTCGCTTTTTTGCCCATGCCCGAACATCAAGATAAGCCTTGGAAATCAGTTACCCATCCACGATTGAAGGAAGGATATGAGCAGGGGAAAAGTTTTTTTGAAATTATTCAAGAGGGCGATTTTCTAGTTCATCATCCCTATCAGTCCTTTACAACCACAGTGCAGCGATTTATTGAAGAGGCGGCTAACGATCCTGATGTTCTAGCAATTAAACAGACTCTATATCGAACTTCTGGGGATTCGCCAATTGTCCATGCATTAGTAAGAGCTGCGGAGAATGGCAAGCAGGTAGCGGTATTGGTAGAGCTAAAGGCAAGATTTGATGAGGCGAATAATATTCTCTGGGCAAAGAAACTGGAGAATTCTGGTGTACATGTAGTCTATGGGTTAAAGAATCTCAAAACTCATACTAAGACGGCTCTAGTGGTGCGGCAAGAAGGCGATCGCCTAGTTCGTTATGTGCATATCGGTACTGGCAATTACAACCCAAAAACAGCGAGATTTTACAGTGATCTTGGTATTTTTAGCTGTAATGATGATTTGGGCGCAGATTTAACGGATCTATTTAACTATCTCACTGGTTACTCTCGTCAGCGTGATTATCGCAAGTTGTTAGTTGCGCCTGTGAATATGCGAGAGAAGTTTTTGAAGTTAATTCAACGCGAAATCGAACATCAAAAGCAAGGCTATCCTTCCTATATCATTGCCAAGATGAACTCACTAGTTGATCCTGAGATTATCTCGGCTCTATATGAGGCTTCACAAGTCGGAGTGAATATTGATCTAATCATTCGTGGGATCTGTTGTATTCGTCCTAAAGTTAAGGGCTTAAGCGATCGCATCAGAGTAATTAGTGTGATCGGGCGCTTTCTCGAACATTCACGCATCTTCTACTTCAGTAATGGAGGAGAAGAACAGGTCTACATCGGCAGTGCTGACTGGATGCCACGCAACCTTGATGCGCGTGTTGAGGTGATTACTCCTATTGTGGAAGGCTCTCTAGTTAAAGAACTCAAGCAGATTCTGGAAATCATCCTTGCTGACAATCGCCAAGCTTGGGATCTCAAGGCAGATGGAACTTATATCCAGAGAGTCCCTAATGATGGAGAACCTGAAATGAGTTCACAAAAGCATTTCATGTCACAGGGTAGACCAGAATTTGCATAATAAAAAAGCTCCCTTTGGGAGCTTTTTTATTATGCAAATTTGTCTTGAAAGAGGATTTGGAGACCACATCCCTACAACATTTCGCACCTGTAGGGGCTTGGTCTCCAAGCCCAAATCCCTAGATTTATAGCAATGTAAGTTTTGCTTAGGACATAAAACCAAAAAGATGAGTGGCGGCGCGAAGCGCCGCCACTCATCTTTTTGGTTTTGATTTTTGTCCGAGCTATCTCTTACATTGCTATAGTACTAAATCCAGTCAGGGTTTTAAAAGCACAAAATGGCGTAGTCATTTTGTGCTTTGGTATTAAGCATATTTTTCTTCAAAAGCGCTCATAGCATCCAACTGCGAATCCATTAACAAACATTGTTCTAAATGTTCAATATCTAAATCAGGTAACCAGACACTAGTTTTAACTTTCACATATTCGCTATTCTCTAAGCGATAAATACTTATTTTGCCATCTTGCCAGAACCAAACTTCAGGAATACCTCTTAATTGATATTTCCTTAGCTTTTTAACACTTCCGCTAGTAACAACAACTTCGATGCATAGATCAGTCTTTGCGGGATCATTACCAAAAGCAAAGGATAAATCAGACTGAAACTCAAGCCTCGGTTCAATCGTTTGTGTATAAGCTCCTGTCGCTGTGAAACGAATGCGTTTAATTGTAAAGTAATAGCCTAACAACATCCCAAGCAAACTGGACATCATTTCATGAAGTAAACCAATGCCCATTATTTCTAGTTCTCCCTCGCAATAAATCATCCGCGTACCACCAATTTCATCAAAGGCGGATTGCAAGGTTTTAAATTGCTCCCAAGTTACAGCTCGTTTAATGAGATATTGATTTTCTGCCTTAGCTAAAGTTTGGATCATCGCTTTACCTTTGCTGCTAGTTATTGTCAGTATAGCTAATCAAAACCCAAGAATTGACTGGCGGCGCTCCGCGCCGCCAGTCAATTCTTGGGTTTTATGTCCTAATGAAAATTTCAATCTTTCAAGGATTATACTAACTCTTTTGGCATAATACCCAGTCTCGCAAACATTGCTGCATCATCTTGCCAGTCTGGATTTGCTGTAGTGAGCAATTTCTCACTGGAGAAGATAGAATTTGCACCTGCGAGGAAGCATAAAGCTTGATCGGAGACACTGAGCCGATCGCGTCCTGCGGAAAGTCTCACCACAGCTTTGGGCATCAGGATTCTTGCCGTCGCTACCATCCGCACTAAAACCAAAGGATCGATCGCTGGTAGATCGCCAAAGGGAGTTCCTTCTACCGCCGATAGCGCATTAATTGGTACTGACTCTGGTTGTGGTGAGAGATTAGCGAGAGTATGCAAAAGATCAATGCGATCGCTGTCAGTCTCACCCATGCCGACAATGCCACCACAGCAAACTTGAATGCCTGCTTCTGAAACATGCTGGATCGTTTCGAGGCGATCGCGATAGGTGCGGGTTGTAATAATTTCAGGATAGAAGCTTTCGGAAGTATCAAGATTATGGTTATAGGCAGTTAGCCCCGCTTTTGCTAGCTGTTGAGCCTGCTCTGGGCGCAGCATTCCCATGGTTACGCAGGCTTCCATTCCCATTCCTGCGACGGCTTCGACCATTTGTAACACGCGCTCAAACTCTTCCCCTTCAGGAGCATTGCGCCAAGCCGCCCCCATACAAAATCTCGTTGCACCATGCTGTTTTGCCTCTTCTGCTTGACTGATCACTTCAGCCAATGGCAATAGAGGATAAGTCTCTACTCCTGTCGGATAGCGAGCGCTTTGAGGACAATATTTGCAATCTTCAGGACAACGACCTGACTTAATGTTTGAGAGCGTACACATCTGGACAGCATCGGTTTGGTGATACTGGCGATGGATCGTCTGAGCCTCAAAAACTAGAGAAAGCAAAGGGCGATGGTAAATTTCGGTAGCGAGTTCAAGGGAAATCAAGAGAGTATTTATACTTATGACATAATGATGGCGATCGCCATTGTACTGCGAAGGAATACCGCTTTAGGACGCGATCGCAATACTTCTTTAAAAACAAACCCAAAAATTATTAAGGCGGGCGTAGCCCGCCTTAATAATTTTTGAGGGAGTATGCCATTAATTAATTAAAACGGGTTTACAAGCGGCGATCGTTTGCTCATAGTAGTTTTGTAATTGTCGCGTCGCTGCATCCCAACCCCATTTTTCAGCTTCTAGACGGGCTTCGATGCACATATATTCATTGCGATTTTGCAAAAGATTTTGAGCTGCCAGAGACAAACCATTGCTGTCATTCGGCTCGAACAAATAACCATTGATCCCATTGGTGACAATATCGGGAATACCGCCTGAATTTGCCGCAACCACAGGACAACCTGCTGCCATCGCTTCGAGCAAGACTAAGCCGAGAGTTTCTGTACGCGATGGGAATAAAAACGCATCACTAGAGGCAAACGCCGAGGCAAGATCGTCACCATGCAAATAACCCACAAAATGGGTATTTGTCCCTGCAAAAATTTTCTCCAACTCTTGGCGATAGGGACCATTGCCCACTAAGGCAAGGCGACTATTGGGGATGGCGTTGAGTACTGGCAAAATTTGCTGAATTTCCTTTTCTGCCGAAAGTCTGCCCACATACAGAAATAGAGTGTCTTCAGGATGTCCTTGGGTAAGGCGCGATCGCATTTCCGCACTTTTAAACTTAGGGTGAAACTGCACTGTATCCACACCACGCTGCCATAGATCAAGGCGTTCGACACCATGCGATCGCAGCTCTTCAATCATCGCTGTCGAAGTACAAAGATTTAATGCTGCTTGATTGTGGGTGTTTTTGACTAATTCCCACATCAATCCCTCCAGAAACCCCAAACCGTAATGCTGTAAATATTGGGGTAAATGCGTGTGATAGGAAGCCATCAGTGGATAGTTCATCGATTTGGCATAGTACAGTCCTGCCATTCCCAAAATTGCAGGATTGACGATATGCACAATGTCAGGTTTGAACTGTTCTAGAGCATGACCAATTGAAGGGCGAGGCAGGGCTAGTTTTAGTTCTGGATATAGTGGGAAGTCAAAGGCTGATACTCCATAAATCTCTGCACCACAATATTCTTTAAGTCCACCGTCAGGCGAAAACACCAATACTTGATTACCGAGTTTAACTAGATATTCGACGGTATATTTGAGGCGAGTAACGATGCCATCAACTTTTGGCAGGAATGTCTCGGTAAATATGGCGATACGCATATGTTATAGCTGTATGGGATCGTTCGCTGTGGACTGAGAGGATCATACTATAGTGGTCATCTCTTAATACAAAAAAGCATAATTCTAAAGAATGCTTTTTCAGTCAGGCTGTTTAATACTGAGTTTTCCTGAGTGCAATCAGAGATTTTTTTAGATTTTTGTTGTTTGCAAAAAATTGAAGAAAGTAAGCGATCGCCTTCTGACCGTTGTTTTCTCTCCTCAAGTTAATTATAGGTAGTTTTATAAAACGAATGCTAGTATAAATATTATCTAAAATTATGTCGTAACGTTTCCAGATATGCCGCTAAGTTGGAATGAGATTAAGCAAAGGGCGATCGCCTTTTCTAAGGAGTGGGAAAGTGAGACTTCAGAGAAGTCAGAGTCACAGTCTTTTTGGAATGACTTTTTTAATGTGTTTGGCATTTCGCGGCGGCGGGTGGGAAGTTTTGAGCTACCGATTAAGAAGGCAGATAACAAGCAAGGGTTTATTGATTTGCTTTGGAAGGGGACGATTTTGGTGGAGCATAAGTCTAGGGGCAAGGACTTAGACAAGGCGACCCAACAAGCTAAGGATTATTTTCCCAATTTAAAGGAGCATGAGTTACCCAAATATATTTTGGTGTCGGATTTCCAGAAATTCAGGCTCTACGATTTGGATACAAATGCTAGTTCAGAATTTGAGCTAAAGGATTTTGTAAACCATGTGCATCTATTCGGCTTTATGGCGGGATATGAGAAACGGGTTTATAAGGATGAAGATCCTGTTAATATTGCGGCGGCGGAGTTGATGGGGAAACTACACGATCGCCTAAAAGACATTGGCTATAGTGGGCATGACTTAGAGGTGTATCTGGTACGGCTGTTATTTTGTCTATTTGCTGATGATACGAGCATTTTTGAGAAGGGGATTTTCTGGGAATATGTCGATCGCCACACTAAGGAAGATGGTAGCGATTTGGCGATGCATATTGCTTCGATTTTCCATGTTTTGAATACGCCAAAAGAGAAGCGATTAAAGAATTTAGATGAGAGTTTGATGCAGTTTCCCTATGTGAATGGGAAGTTATTTGATGAACCTTTGCAACCTGCGGCGTTTGATCGGCAGATGCGTGAAATGTTGCTTGAGGCTTGTGCCTTTGATTGGGGTAAGATTTCTCCTGCAATTTTTGGGTCGATGTTTCAGGCGGTGATGAATCAGACGGAACGGCGCAATTTGGGGGCGCATTATACTTCTGAAAAGAATATCCAAAAGCTGATTAGACCGCTTTTTTTGGATGATTTGTATGTTGAGTTTGAGAAAGCGAAGGGTAGTCGCAATAAGCTAGAGGAGTTACATCAAAAGATTGCAGATTTGCAATTTCTCGATCCTGCCTGTGGTTGCGGTAATTTTTTGATTATCACTTATCGGGAGTTGCGAGATTTAGAAATATTGATTTTACTGGAATTGAATAAGAAGGGGCAGTTGGTGACTGATGTTAGCTCAATTATTCAAGTCGATGTGGATCAGTTTGCGGGGATTGAGTATGATGAGTTTGCGGTGCGGGTGGCTGAGGTGGCGATGTGGTTGATCGATCATCAAATGAATTTGAAGGTGAGTAATGAGTTTGGGCAGTATTTTACCAGACTGCCACTAGAGAAAGCTGCCAAAATCATACATGGTAATTCGTTAAGAATTGATTGGCATTCAGTTATTCCCAAAGAGAAACTGCATTTTATTTTAGGAAATCCACCATTTGTTGGCAAACAAGAGAAAAGCAAGGAGCAGAAAGACGATATACAGAGTGTTTTTGCAGAAGTTAAAGGTGCAGGTGTCTTGGATTATGTAGCAGCTTGGTATCTTAAAGCTGCTCAATTTATCCAAAAAACTAATATTTACTGTGCTTTTGTCAGTACAAATTCAATTGCCCAAGGAGAACAGGTGGGAATTCTTTGGCAAGAACTTTATAACAATTACAAGATAAAAATTCATTTTGCTCATCGAACTTTTCGTTGGAGCAATGAGGCGAAAGGTAATGCGGCAGTGCATTGTGTGATTATTGGATTTGGTTTACAGGATGTTGAGAACAAAATGATTTTTGATTATCTAGATATTAAAGGTGAGCCAACAGAAAGAAAAGTTAAAAACATCAATTCTTATTTAGTCGAAGGAAATGATTTAGTCATCCTAAAAAAGACTAAACCGATTTGTAATATTCCTGAAATGCTTTATGGCAATAAAATTGTTGATGGAGGATTTTATCTTTTTAATGACGATGAGAAACAAGATTTTATATCTAAAGAACCAGAATCGGTTAAATTTTTCCGTCCAATTTTGAGCGGCGAAGAGTTTTTAAATGGTAAAAATAGATGGGTTCTCTATTTACGAGATATACCACCAAGCGAAATCAAGAAGCTACCCAAGATCCTAGAAAGAATTGAATCTGTTAAAAAGTATCGCCTAGAAAGTCTAAAACCTCAAACTCGTGACATGGCAAACTTGCCTACTCTTTTTGCTGAACCAAGGCAACCTAACAGTGATTTCTTGCTAGTTCCTCGAACTTCTTCTGAAACAAGGAAATATATTCCATTTAGCTTTTATTCAAAAGACTTTATTGTAAATGATAGTTGTATTGCTTTACCTAACGCGACTATCTATCATTTCGGTATGCTCACTTCGGAAATGCATATGACTTGGGTGAGATATGTCTGTGGAAGATTAAAGAGCGATTTTCGCTATTCCAATACAATCGTTTACAACAACTATCCATTCCCTGAAAACGTTAGTAACAAACAAAAGCAAAAAGTGGAAACTGCCGCGCAAGCAGTATTAGACACAAGGGCAAAATATCCCGATAGCAGCCTTGCTGATCTCTATGATCCTGTCACCATGCCGCCCGACTTGGTAAAGGCACATCAAACCCTAGACAAAGCCGTAGACCTTTGCTATCGTCCCCAGCCCTTCGTTAGCGAACTAAACCGCATCGAATATTTATTTAGCCTCTATGAGGCCCTAACTGCGCCATTGCTCAAAGTCGAGAAGAAAAAACGGGTTAAGAAAAACCCTGAAACGTAGGGGCAATTCATGAATTGCCCCTACGTTTTTAATTGTCTGATGTGGCGATCTCTAATCTATATCACTACTTCCTCTGAATAAAGAAGCCAAATCTCTATGCCCACTTACCACTCGGACAATCTCAATTAAGTTCTCGTTCACTCGATAGAAGATGATATAGCCACTCAAAGGAATACCACGCAAAGAAGTATCTATCTCAGTATAGGCACGACCAATACTAGGAAAAGCGACTAAGTTACGACATTTCTTATTGAAGTCATCAACAAATCTCTCGCCAGCATCAACACTAAACTCTGCAAAATAGTCAAAGATATCATCCAAATCTCGACTTGCTAATGGAGAAATAATGTAGCTTGTCATTGAAGATTCTCACGAGCATTACGAACCCTTTCTTTCAATCTTGCTATAACAAGCTCACTATCCAGGCCTTCACCCCGATCTAATTGAGCTAAACCTTCAGCTACCTTTTGCCGAGTATCTTGCAGCCATTGCTCGTAATGCTGATCTCTTTCCTCAAGCAACCGAAACGCCTCAAAAATCACCTCATCAGCAGAGCTATACTTACCACTATTGAGCTTCTTTTGAATAAACTGCTCTTGCTCAATTTTTAAGGCAATACTCATGATTTACATCCTAAGCCATTTGATTATCGGTAATTATACCAAAAGCATTCAAGATGGAGATATTTGAATAATCGCCTAACTAAGAGCGATCGCGTTCATAATTATGGACAAACTGTCTATTTTGTCTATAATGTAAGAAAAAGAGCTAAAGCTATGCAAATTGTTTCAGCAACAGAAGCCAAACAGTCTTTTGGCGCAGTCATTGA
Source organism: Pseudanabaena sp. CCNP1317 (assembly GCF_034931345.1). NCBI lineage: Bacteria > Bacillati > Cyanobacteriota > Cyanophyceae > Pseudanabaenales > Pseudanabaenaceae > Pseudanabaena > Pseudanabaena sp. CCNP1317. The sequence continues at coordinate 56,223 of NZ_JAYGIF010000152.1, forward strand.
TAAAGCCCAGCGTGAACCTGTGATGATCCGCAAACAGAATCGTGATGTTGCTGTAATTATGTCTATTGAAGACTATAAACGCATTACTCGTATTAATATTCAAGAATTTCAACAATTCAGGGCTAGTATTGCAAAAAAAGCACAAAAACGTGGCTTAACGGAAGAAAAGTTAAATGAACTGTTGAGTGATGACGAATAGTTCTATACGCTTAGTTCTTGATACAAATGTCTTAGTCAGCGCCATTTTATCCCCAGCGTCTATTTCAGCCAAAATCCTAAATTGGGGAGAAGACAATGGCGTTATTTTATACTCTACTGCTACTCTCACCGAAGTTTTATCTGTTTTAGGACGCTCAAAATTTTCTAAGTACATTGATCGTGACGATATTGATGGATTATCTATCCGCATCAAAACGGTATGGTTGTTTGTCGAGATTTTGAATCAAGTTCAATTATGTCGAGATCCGAAAGATGATAAATTTATCGACTTAGCGCTAAATGGTGAAGCTTCTTATCTGATTACTGGAGACAGTGACTTGCTTGTACTGAAACCAATTCAAAATACTTCAGTTATCAATCCACGCACTTTTTGGGATGAGATCATAAAGATTTAAATTTAGAAGCTATTGCGCGATCACCTGATAAGCGTGATCGCTAATCTATAACATTACTCTCAACTTGATATGTTCGATAGCGATCGCCATTCTTTAGGGCAAATAAATGAATTTAATCTCGACTTGCCAAGTTAACATTAAGCTATAACGCATATCTAAAAAAACAGCCGATCACAAGATTCCTATGACTAGAACCGAACGCGACTCTATGGGGGAAATGTCCCTGCCCGATGATGTTTACTATGGTATTCAAACTGTAAGGGCGATCGATAACTTTAAAATTAGTGGACTTAAGCCCCTGCCCACCTTTGTGGACGCTTGTTTGCTGATCAAAAAAGCTACAGCATTAGTTAATGCTGAACTCGGTTGTATTCCTGTGGGGATGGGCATGGCGATCGCGGCGGCGACAGATGAAATATTAGATGGACAGTTACGGGATCAGTTTGTTGTGGATGTCTATCAGGCGGGTGCTGGTACATCGCATCACATGAATATCAATGAAGTATTAGCCAATCGCGCCCTAGAGATTTTGGGTGACGTTAAGGGTAATTACCAAAATGTAAACCCTAACGATCATGTGAATTATGGACAGTCTACTAATGATGTAATTCCCACAGCGATTCGGATTGGTGCATTATTAGCCCTTGATCATGTCCTATTTCCTGCTTTAGCAAATCTCAGTGAACAGTTACGGATTAAAGCGATCGCCTTTGCAGGAATCGTCAAATCTGGACGTACCCATTTACAGGATGCTGTCCCCGTCAGACTTGGTGATGAATTTCAAGCCTATGCTCAGATTATTAGCGATCATATTAAACGCATTCACCTAGCAGCTAATGATTTAAAAACCTTGGGTTTAGGCGGGAGTGCGTCAGGTACAGGACTAAATACGCATCCGCAGTATTGCGATCGCGTTGCTGAAAAACTAAGCGAGATTACAGGATTTGAACTGAAGCCCGCTAGTAACTTGATGGCTGCAATGCAGAGTATGGCTCCCTTTGTGAATGTTTCGGGTGCAATCCGCAACCTTGCCCAAGATACTTGCAAAATTGCCAATGACTTGCGCTTGATGGATTCGGGTCCTAAGACAGGTTTGCGCGAGATTCAATTACCACCAGTACAACCAGGCTCATCCATCATGCCAGGCAAATATAATCCCGTGATTGCCGAAATGACAAATATGGTTTGTTATCAAGTCATCGGTTACGACACAGCGATCGCCTTTGCAGCTCAAGCGGGTCAATTGGAACTAAATGTGATGATGCCTTTGATTGCCTACGATTTGATTCAGAGTATTGAGATTTTGGGTAATGCGATCGATACTCTTGCGACAAAATGTATTAGAGGAATCGTGGCGGTTGAAGATCGATGTGTAGCCTATGCCGAAGGTAGCCTTTCTCTGGTGACCGCCTTAAATACCCACATCGGTTATCTCAATGCTGCTGATGTCGCCAAGGAATCCCTAGCAACAGGTAAATCTCTACGTCAAGTGGTTTTGGACAAGGGATTGATGACCGAAGAAAAGCTAGCAGAAGTTCTCAATCTTGAGCAAATGAGTCGTCCTAATGGATAGCACTCATGATTTTTCTATGTCATTTTAAAAGAGGATTTGGAGACCAAATCTCTACATATTTTTGTAAAGGTAGGGGCTTGGTCTCCAAGCCCCAATAGTTATTATCAAAGGTAGGGGCTTGGTCTCCAAGCCCCAATAGTTATTATCAAAGGTAGGGGCTTGGTCTCCAAGCCCCAATAGTTATTATCAATGGAGAAAGAGAAAAATATGTTAGCAGTAGCAGTCTTAGCGGCGGGTAAAGGAACGCGCATGAAGTCCGCGTTACCCAAAGTATTACAACCACTAGGAGGAAAATCATTAGTTGAGCGTGTTCTCAATGCTACAGACTCTCTCAAAGCCGATCGCCGTATTGCGATTATTGGTTATTGTAGCGATCAGGTTCGGGCTGCGCTCGCAGATTATCCGCAACTAGAATTTGCAGAACAAACGGAGCAATTAGGAACGGGTCATGCAATTCAGCAATTATTGGAACCTTTAGCAGATTTTGCAGGTGAACTAGTTGTACTTACGGGTGACTCACCTCTAATGCGAACAGAAACAATTCAAGCTTTAATCGATAGTCATCGTCAACACAAAGCTTCTGCTACTGTACTCACAGCTATTCTGCCCAATCCGACGGGCTATGGTCGTGTATTCTGCGATCGCGATATGAAGATCGAACGCATCATCGAACATCGTGACTGTAATCCTGAACAGCTTCTCAATCAGCGTGTTAGTACGGGTGTTTATTGCTTCGATTGGCAAGAATTAGCTCAGGCTCTACCGAAACTCACCACCAATAACGCTCAACAGGAATATTATCTGACTGAAGTTTTTGACTATCTCAAATCAGTTTATGCCAGTGATTTAGAAGATCCCGATGAGAGTCTGGGCATTAACGATCGCATCCAGCTATCCCATGCCTATGATGTCTTGCAAAAAAGAGCGCGAGAAAAATGGATGCGTGCTGGTGTCACCATGCTACTTCCTGAAACGATTACCATTGATGATGAAGTGGAACTAGCTCCTAATGTGATTATCGAGCCACATTCCCATTTGCGCGGTAACACTAAAGTTGGTTCAGGTACAACGATTGGACCTTCGAGTATGTTGTCAAATAGCATGGTTGGCGAGAACTGCACTGTGCAATTCTCGGTGATTGAAGATAGTCAAATTGCGGATAACTGTCGGATCGGGCCATTTGCGCGGATTCGTGGTGAGTCAATGGTGGGTGAAAAATGTCGGATTGGGAACTTTGTGGAGTTGAAGAATGCCAAGGTAGGCGATCGCACCAACGCTGCTCATCTTAGCTATCTCGGCGATGCTACGCTCGGTAAACAAGTAAACATCGGTGCAGGTACGATTACGGCTAACTATGACGGCTTTAAAAAGCATCAAACTGTAATCGGCGATCGCAGCAAAACTGGTTCTAACTCGGTTCTAGTTGCACCAATTCAAATTGGTGAGAATGTCAATATTGCCGCAGGCTCGACAATTGTAGAAAATGTGGATTCTAACGCTTTAGCGATCGCCAGAGCGAAGCAGGTCATTAAACCTGATTATTATGATCAAGAAGGTCGCAAGAAGAACTAAAAGTATAAGGCGGCACGAAGTGCCGCCTTATACTTTTAAAGCTTATTTGGCAACAGTTTCCCCTGTGCGTTTATCATGTTTTTATGTGTACATTAGGCGATCTCCATCTGCTAAAAGATCATTTATTGATTGATGTCGGATAGCATCAAACTCAATTATCCCAACGCTGCAAGCAAACGTGAGTTCGATGGAGTAGACAAAAGCAAAAGAAAAGCTGAGACTAGGTTTGACAAACTAAAAGCCTCAGCAATATGAACAGTATCGTATCGCACTTGGATATCACGCGAATCTTCTGTGAAGTGGATGATTTTTGCCAAAGCTTTGAAAAACACTGGCAAGAGCAACCAATGTTGCCATCAATGCAGGGAGAAAGGAAAAGTCGCTCAAGAATGAGGTTGAGTGAAGTGATGACCATCGCGATCGCCTTTCATGGGTCAGGATCTAAGTACAGGACAAAAATTTAATGGAGTTGAAGAAAGCCTCGGAATTGAGATGGATGTCAAAGATGATATGACGCAGAAAATCAAAACCAAGACGAAAAATGCTTTTAGGTAAGCGACCGTGCTT
>NZ_JAYGIF010000153.1:0-42682 GCF_034931345.1 Pseudanabaena sp. CCNP1317
CACTTCACAGAAGATTCGCGTGATATCCAAGTGCGATACGATACTGTTCATATTGCTGAGGCTTTTAGTTTGTCAAACCTAGTCTCAGCTTTTCTTTTGCTTTTGTCTACTCCATCGAACTCACGTTAACATGAGTTCAATATAGCCATTTGCGGCGTGCTTCACACGCCACAAATGGCGAAAAATGGTAAGAATCGCTTAGCTTACCATTTTTCGCCATTGTCGAACAGACGCTAAACTAAGGTAGGGCATAGCTCTCTGCGTTATTGATCTAATTGGGATGTAATCGAGGATGCATCATTGAACGGATCGGTTCGTTACCAAGTAAATGCATTTCAACTATTGTCTGGGCTTTTTTAGGCGTAACATGCCAATAGTAGATATTGTCTGGCAATACAACAACTATAGGACCAGAGCCACATAGCCCTAGACAGCCACAAGCTTCTACACTGACCTTAACAATTTTTTGCTGTTGCAATGTTGCCAAAACTTTATCTGCACCATCCTTGGCACAGGTGCGATGTTGACAAACAAGAACTTGACGGCTGGGAGAACTATCCAAGATGGCGATCGCATTGTTGAATATAGTCTAGAAGTCTTAATTGGTAGTGCTTTTAGACTTTTTGGACTTTAGCGCACGACGAGAACTGGTGAGACACAATGATGCATCACATAATCACTGACACTACCTAGCATCATCCTTTCAATCGAACCTAACCCTCGCGATCCCAAAATCACTAAATCGGGGGTTTCTTCCTTTGCCACATAGCAAATTACATCTCGAGGCTGTCCTGTTTCTAGTCTAGTACGGTTTTTAATCTGGGAAGCTTGACAAGTGTCTTGGGCTTTTTGGAGTAGGGCTTGACCTGCATTTAAGATTTTGCGCTCCAGTTCCACATCGGGCAATCCACGCCAACCAACCCAATCACCTGTCGGCAGCATAACCTCAGGGATATAACTACTAAGTGGTTCAACAACAGTCAACAAGACAATTTCGGCTTCTAGAGGAACTGCAAAGCTTAAAGCTTTTGCAAGAGCGTGTTCGCTAGCTTGAGAGCCATCAATAGCAACTAAAAATTTCATATGCTTACCGTAATATAGAACTTATAGTGACTGCAATGCTTGGTAATACCAAATCAAGAAATGGCTACGCTATTTCTTGATTTAAAAACCCTTACTGGGTTTGGTTTTTAATTCTCAAAAGTGTTGTCACACTTTCGCGTATTAGTATAAATACTTAGGAGCTAATACGTTCATCCACATATGGCGATCGCCAATTTTAATTTTCAAGATAGGGTTAATTTAGCGTGTTTATTAGCAATAGCTTACCTTTAACCGAAATAATCTGAGAAAATCCAAAATTTGCAAATATCTATATAACTAATTACAGACCCAAATATACTGAAGTTAATCAACAAGTTGTAAATCTTTGCTGTAGTTCATCTCTTGTAATATTCCATGACACGCGATATTCGTATTGGTTTTGCTAACTCTGTGGGTAATACCCCCCTCATTAAAATTGAATCTCTTTCAGAAGCGACAGGCTGCACTATTTTAGGCAAAGCTGAATTTCTGAATCCAGGTGGTAGCGTTAAGGATCGCGCTGCTCTATTTATGGTGTTAGAAGCTGAAAAAGCGGGAACCCTCAAAGCTGGCGGTACGATTGTTGAAGGGACAGCAGGCAATACTGGCATTGGTTTAGCTCTTGTTGCTAATGCACGTGGTTATCGCAGTGTAATTGTGATGCCTAGTAATCAATCGCAAGAGAAAATTGATTTACTCAGGACTTTGGGCGCTGAAGTAGAACTAACTACCCCTGCACCTTTTGCTAGTCCTGACAATTACTATCATGTTGCTCGGAAGCGTTCGGAAGAAGTTAATAATTCTTTTTGGGCAAATCAGTTTGAGAACTTATCTAATTCTGACGCGCACTACTATACGACTGCACCTGAAATCTGGAATCAAACTGGCGGCGAACTAGATGGAATTGTTATGTCTTCTGGTACTGGTGGTACGATCGGCGGAGTGACGGCTTATCTCAAAGAACAAAACCCTAAAATTGCTACCTATTTAATTGATCCCACTGGTTCAGGTTTATATAGTTACGTGACTAAGGGTGAATTTAAGGCTGAAGGTAGTTCGATTACTGAAGGTATTGGCATCAATCGAGCAACAGCAAACTTTAATCGGGCAAGACTTGATGGGGCTTTCCAAGGTACTGATCAGCAAGTAATCGAGATGGCACAGTATTTACTAAAGCATGATGGCTTGTTTATAGGCAGTTCGGCGGCGCTAAATGCAGTTGGTGCAGTCAAACTGGCGCGTAAACTAGGCAAAGGTCACACGATCGCGACAATTCTCTGTGATGGTGGTGGTCGATATCAGAGCCGAATGTATAACCCAGAATGGCTAGCAGAAAAAGGTTTATCTCCATTGGCTACAGGGCTGGAGTTTATTGATGACTAATTTGAGGACTGATTTAACAACGAAAAAGTATCGCTGTATCGGTGTTGGTGTGGTCTGGGATCGCGATCGCCAACGTATCCTGATTGATCGTCGTTTGCCTGAGGGCGAACTGGCTAGCTATTGGGAATTTCCAGGTGGGAAGATTGAGAGGCATGAGACTGCGGCAGAGTGTATCAAGCGTGAGTTGCAAGAGGAACTAGCGATCGATGTGGAAGTTGGCGATCATTTGATCACCGTCGATTTTGAATATGAAACATTGAGAGTAAGTTTAATCGTGCATCACTGTACCCATATTTCAGGTGAACCGCAGGCGATCGCTTGTTCAGAAATCCGCTGGGTAACGGTTGATGAATTAGATACCTATCAATTGCCCGCCGCTAACTATCAAATAGTCCAAGCATTAAAAGAATAAAAATCATCAAATTGCGGATAAGCGTGTCTTAGCGCTTTTCAAACAAGCGAAGTGCTTCCCCGCCAAAGTCTGGGAAACAATAGACTGATAAGCGCTATAAAGTAACTCTTGTTCACAATTGCCTGACTAATTTTACTAATCGAGGTAAGAAATTTACTGATGGAAGAAATCAGTGCGGAACAACTAGCGTCGGAGCTATATCAACAAGGAGTGAGCAACTTTGAGGGTGGCAACTATCAACAGGCGATCGCCCTACTCGAACGCGCCCGTGCTTTAGCTATTTTAGAAACCACTTTGGGTGGCGAAATTCTCATATGGCTAGCCAATGCCTATGATGCAATGGGTAGAACTGAAGAGGCGATCGCCCTATGTCGTAGCCTTAAAAAGCACCCAGTTAATAGTGTGCGGAAATCAGCCCGTTACATGTTGGGAATTTTGACTGCGCCACAGTTAAGCAAACTTGAAGGTGTTGTATCGGAAGTGCCGATTTTACAATCACCTGATAGTTACCAATCGAAGCCAGTGGCAAGAAGTAACATTACCAACCAGAATAGTCAAAAGCCATTTCGTGAAGTTCCTCTTGAAAAGCCAAATACCGAAAGCAACAATAACTTTTTGTGGTTTGCGATCGCAGTTTCTTTACTGCTTTTAGCAATTTGGACAACAAAATGAGCCAATAGTGCTAATTCGTGTCGCTATTCTTTAGCTTTAAGTGCTGTAAACATCAAACTCAAAAATGAATGGTATGCTAGCTTATACTTTTGTTAAGTTAATTAAAGCAAAATTCAAACTTAATCAAGTAAATTTCAACTATTTCTGGGAGTAAATGGCGTGATGAGGAGAGCGATCCCCGCACAATGGATTAATTTAGGAATGCACCTAGTTTCAATGGTGTTTGGTCTATTTGGCTTGGTTTTCGTACTGCCAAATACCGAGTTTATTGAAAGCTTGTCTGAAGCTGGTTTGCAAGTCTTTTCATGGGGAATGCAAAATGGCGGTGCATCCTACATGATTTTTGGCGCGATCGCCGCTTTCCTTTATGGGAAGCAAACTATCGGGCTCAAGCGCACACTTGCATTTTGCATTCCTGCGATCGGACTTTCCCTAAGTAGTGAATTACTAGGAACTAGTACTGGTTTTCCTTTTGGTGCTTATGCTTATCTCAGTGGTTTAGGTTACAAAATTGCAGATTTAGTACCTTTCACAATTCCCCTGTCATGGTTTTACATGGGATTTTCTGCGTTCTTAGTATCAGCAACTCTAATGCGCTTCGGCACAGGCTGGGGCTATAGAATTGCGGCGATCGCTCTGGGATCTTTAATGCTGACATCGTGGGACTTTGTACTTGATCCCGCAATGAGCCAAACACCCTATCCTTTCTGGGAATGGCATCAAGCAGGCGAATTCTACGGAATGCCTTACCAAAACTTTTTTGGCTGGTTTGGGACTGGCTGCGTATTTATGACAGTTGCCTCACTAATTTGGGGCAAAGACAATCAACCAATTCTCAATCGTCAACAAATCATTTTCCCTACAATCATGTATGCAGGAAACTTTATGTTTGCGTTGATATTGAGCTTTAATGCAGGTTTTTACGTTCCAGCTTTGTTAGGTATTGTCGTTGGAGCCTTGCCAATTGTGGTGCTTTATTTCTCTACTCCTAATGGTGAAGACGAAGAAGCGATCGCTAACTCTTCTACAAATATCCCAGTGATAGCAGTAGATACGCCCAAAGTAGAAACAATTGCTACTCGTTAAGTACTTGTGCAAAGTAAATTAAATTACCAAAAGGTGTAAAGTTTCGCCCCTATGGGGCGAAACTTTACACCTTTTGAATTTTAATTAATTCTGCCTAGCTTTACAAAACAAATAAAAAAGGGGAGGCGCAAAGCGCCTCCCCTTTTTTATTTGTTTTGTAAAGATTTTAACTCTCGCAAAATCACCATCAAACCTTTATTTTGATGATCAATTTGTTCTGAGATTTTTTCCATGCGCTGAGTCAAAGAATTGATCGCCTGATCTTGATGATCGATTCGAGCATTTAACTCATTAAACCGCGCTACAACTTCACGCTGAATCAAATTTTCGATTCCTTGTACTAACAAAGTCTCAGTCGCAGTGAGTCGATTAACGATCATTTGTAGACTGGGTTCTTCGGTACGCGGCATCTCTCTAACCGCAGCAGGTGCAGATCGAGCAGTCGCTGCTGAAACGGGTTGAGCAGGTTCAGGTGTTAAAAAGTTTTGAATGCGAGCAACTAATACATCCGCTTCAAAGGGTTTTTCAAGGAAGTCAAACTCAGTGAATGGCTCAGGCACATGCTCAGTGACTTGTTCCTTCAGCCCCGAAATCATGATTACAGGAACTTTTTGCAATCCTTCGACACGACGGATTGCCTGTAAGGTTTGATAACCATTGTATTTGGGCATCACGAAATCAAGCAAAATTAGGTCAGGAAAGGCTCGGCGAGCAGCATCTAACCCTGATTTGCCATCACTTGCTTCTAAGACATCATATTTTCCTGACAAAATGCTTTTGACCATTTTGCGGATCATGATGCTGTCGTCAATTACCAGTACTTTCTTTGCAGTCATGGATTTGAAGAATCCGCCCCAAATAGCTATGCGAGACCATCATATTACATCACAAAACTTGATTGGTTTAAATATTTTCTGACAGGTTCAAGATGAGCGCGATCGCGTTAGACTTAAAAGACTCATTTTCTTTCGGTTTTATGGCAAAACGCTACACTATTGATTCATCACAAATTATTCGTCGTGTCGAAGAACTGATAGATGCTTCTTCTAATCGTTATCGTATTACTGTGCAAGTGGCTAATCGTGCCAAGCTCAGACGCTATGAAGATGATGATTATGACGATCGCATGATGAAGCCGATCCTCCGCGCCATTATGGAAATGTCTGATGAAATTTCCCAGCCTGAAATTCTAAGCGACTGAAAGGCTTAAATTTATAGTTTGTCGCGCTTTGTACGACAAACTATAAATTCTCAAAGAAATATGTTAAATTTCACGGATCAAAACGCAGCAAAGCATCTGCTTTGTGGGGAGGGTTGGCGAGTTGGCTGGCGCTCAGATGCGGATGTATATAAGGGACTGGTGGGGGCAGACAGTTGGGCGATCGAGCTAACTGAGGGTGAGTTTAAAGATTTTTGTAAATTAGCATCGCAACTTGCAGAGACAATGCAGTTGATGGCAGGTGAGTTGTCAGATGGGGAAAAAATTTGCTGTACCTTAGAGACTGAAGAGCTTTGCCTTGAGGTGAATGGCTATCCTCACGCTTTTAATTTGCATTTTCAGTTATTAACGGGGCGACGTTCAGAAGGCTTTTGGGATGAGGGTGCTGTGCCTTTTTTGATTGAGGCGATCGCCCATTTGCTAAATTAAGACATAACTTGCCTAATTTGATTAGGGGCGAAAACATGACCAGTGTTGTTATTGAAAAAAATGTAATTGACTCAGAGGTAAAGCCAAAATTAACCTTAGAGGAGTTTTTGAAATTGCCAGATATAGATGAAAGTTATGAGCTAGTTGAAGGAGAAGCAATTAAAAAAATGTCACCTAAATTTTTTCACTCTTCCTTAACAACTGTTTTTTGGGTTGAGCTTTCAGCGTGGTGTGATGGGTTTGGGCGCGTGAGGGTAGAGTGGTCAGTGGTCTTAAAACGAAGGGATAAAGATTGGGTTCCTGTGCCTGACTTGCTCTATGTTTCCCATGAGCGTCTTGCTTCAGATTGGCGTGAAGATGCACCTTGTCCAGTGTTGCCTGAATTAGTGATTGAGATTGTATCGCCAGATCAAATTTTTAATCAGCTAGCTCAAAAAGCGATGGATTATTTGAGCGCAGGCGTGGATCGTGTTTGGGTAATTTATCCACCGATGCGGAGCCTGACGGTATTTTTTGCCGATCGCCCTCCTGAGACTTATCGAGGCGATCGCCAAATCACTGATGATTTATTTCCTAACTTGGCAGTAACTTCAGAACAGTTTTTTATAAAAGCGGGAATTTAAAATAATTCTGACCAATTAAAAATCATGTCAGGAAATGCAAGAATTGAGAGGGTATCACCCTGCTCATAGCGCTGCATCCGCTTATAGCCTGATGCTGATGGTTGTGTATAGCCTTCAATAATTTTTTTATTCACATTAAATAGCCACATTTCAGGAATACCATTGGCTGCGTAAAGGGGCATTTTTTCATCTCGGTCATAGGTGATCGTGCTATCCGCAACTTCGATAATCAACAAAATGTCATCAGGTGTTGGTAAATGTTCCTCATAAAAATCATCACGCCATTTAAGGACAGCAATATCTGGCTGTGGCTGGGCATGATTGTTTAATAGGACAGAATTTTGAGCGGAAACCATAGCGAGATCGCCCAATTTTTTCTCAAATAACTTAACTAGTCGAATAATACAAGCAACGTGTTTTCTGCCAATGGGTGACATTTCTCTGATTTCTCCGTTAATTAATTCAAGGCGATCGCCCTCAGCAAATACTCCCGCTTCATGCATGAGGTTGTATTGATGGGTCGTGAATTTATGGGTGCTGGGCGCAATTAATTGGGCTGTCATAAGATTTCACTTAACAATATGGTTGTTTATCGAGTCTATGCAATAGCTAAATTATCAAATTTATGGAATAGCTAAAAAGTTTGCTGGGCAAACCTCTTAGCTATATGCCTAGATTTTAATTCATTGATTTTCTGGCTAAGCTAACTGCTTTAACAAAGCTATAGACACCCACAGGTAAGCTGATTAGCAAAATTGCCCAAGTCGTTGCAAACCCAAAATCTGGTGCGCCGTAGGAAATTTCGTAAATGCAGCCAACAAAAGCGATCGCGGCCACGATGGCAATAAGCAGAATTAATTGGGCTTTTATATAATCGGGTGACATAAATTAAGTTTGATTAGGTTAGTTGAGTCTTAATATTTAGTATTATTGCTGAATGTGAGTGGTACTAAGTACTGCTCACATTCATATTCGCATATTGATTGATAAGTAATGGACAGCAGATATAATCCTCAGCAGATCGAACCCAAGTGGCAAAAAATTTGGGCAGAGAAACAACTTGACAAAGTAAGTAACGCAATTGATGCAACCAAAAAGAAATTCTATGCGCTGTCAATGTTTCCCTACCCATCGGGCGATCTGCATATGGGGCATGTCCGTAACTACACGATCACCGATGTGATTGCCCGTTACAAAAGAATGCAGGGTTATCAAGTATTGCACCCGATGGGTTGGGATGCTTTCGGGTTGCCTGCGGAAAATGCAGCGATCGATCGCAATACCCATCCTGCCAAATGGACTTACGCCAATATCGACAATATGCGATCGCAGCTTCAGCAAGTGGGCTTGTCCTACGACTGGGATCGCGCGTTAGCCACCTGTTCGCCTGACTATTACAAATGGACACAATGGATCTTTTTGCAATTTTTGGAAGCGGGTTTGGCCTATCAAAAAGAGGCAAAGGTTAACTGGGACCCAATCGATCAGACCGTAATTGCCAATGAGCAGGTGGATAATGAGGGCAGATCTTGGCGATCGGGTGCATTGGTAGAGAAGCGCAAATTGCGTCAATGGTTCTTGAAAATCACCGACTATGCCGAACAGCTTTTGCAAGATTTGGACAAGCTCGATGAATGGCCATCTAATGTCAAAATCATGCAAGCCAATTGGATCGGCAAGTCCACAGGCGCAGAGCTAAGTTTTGCGATCGTTGGCACTGATCAGAAAATCACAGTTTTTACTACCCGTCCTGATACTGTTTACGGTGTGAGCTATGTTGTGCTTGCCCCTGAGCATCCCTTAGTCGAGACTTTGACCAGTGCAGCCCAAAAAGAAGCTGTTACCAAATTTATCGAAGAAGTCAAAAATCTCAGCGAAATCGATCGCACCTCCGATGATCGCCCTAAACGTGGCGTAGCGATCGGTGCGAGTGTAGTTAATCCCTTCACAGGCAAAGAAGTTCCCATCTGGATAGCCGATTATGTTCTCTTTGAATATGGAACTGGCGCTGTCATGGGCGTTCCTGCCCACGATGTCCGCGATTTTGCCTTTGCAAAACAGTATGACCTTCCTATTCAAACCGTAATCGAATCTAACTCCCCTCTGCCCGTGGGAGAGGGGCAGGGAGTGAGGGAATCTGCCTATACTGACGCAGGAATCATGGTCAATTCTGGTGAATTTAATGGGTTGGATTCCGTAACTGCGAAAACCAAAATCATTGAACTCGCAGAAAAAAATCAATGGGGAACTGCCAAAATCACCTATCGCTTGCGTGACTGGTTGATTTCGCGCCAAAGATATTGGGGCTGCCCAATTCCCGTCATCCATTGCCCTAGTTGCGGCATCGTTCCTGTTCCCCATGCTGATTTACCCGTGATCTTGCCTGAAGATGTGGAACTCACAGGACGAGGAGCCTCGCCTCTCGCACAAAAAGATTCTTGGATCAATGTCCCTTGTCCTAAATGCGGCACAGCAGCCAAGCGAGAAACCGACACGATGGATACCTTTATCGATTCCTCTTGGTATTTCTTGCGTTTCAGCGATGCCAAAAATGCTCAAGAAATAGGCGATCGCAATGCCATCAATAATTGGATGCCCGTCGATCAATATGTTGGTGGTGTGGAACACGCGATTTTGCACTTGCTCTATTCACGCTTTGTGACTAAGGTTTTGCGCGATCGCGGCTTGCTCAATTTCGATGAACCTTTTACGAGATTGCTGACTCAGGGCATGGTGCAGGGTCTGACCTACATGAACCCCAATAAAGGCGGCAAGGACAAATGGGTTCCTTCCGCTTTAGTTGATCCCAAAGATCCTAAAGATCCGAAAACAGGCGAACCGTTGCAAGCGCTCTATGCCACGATGTCTAAATCTAAGGGTAATGGGGTATCACCTGTCGATGCGATCGCTAAGTATGGAGCCGACACTTTGCGAATGTTTACTCTTTTCAAAGCTCCTCCTGAAAAGGATTTAGAATGGGAAGATGCCGATGTTGAAGGTCAGCAACGCTTCCTAAATCGGGTGTGGCGCTTAGTCTCTAGCTTTGTTGAAACCAAGCAGAATGGAATTTCTAAAAAAATTGATAAGAACTTACGCAGAGCCATTCACATCGCTATCAAGGAAGTCTCTGAAGATTTTGATGGAGGATACCAACTCAATACCGCGATTTCGGAAATGATGAAGTTGAGCAATGCTTTGCAAGATGTGGAAGATAAGAGTTCGGCTACTTTCCTAGAAGGTGTGGAAACTCTCTTAACTTTACTGGCTCCTTTTGCACCGCACATTGCTGACGAACTTTGGTCAGCGATCGGTCACACAGACTCAATCCATTTACAGCCTTGGCTCAATCATGATCCTGATGCACTAACCGTTGATGAGATTACCCTCGTAATTCAAATCAATGGCAAAGTACGTGGCAGTCTCCAAGTGCCATCTAGCGCTAGTAATGACAAGCAAGCATTGGAAGAGTATGCGCGCAGTTCAAGTGCCGCCCAGAAGTATCTCGAAGGTAAGGAGATTAAGAAGGTGATTGCTGTTGTAGGAAAGTTGGTTAATTTTGTAGTTGTCTAATCCGAGATCTGATGCGTTACAGTAATGTGGCGGATCAGATCTTTTTTGAAATAATGCCAATTCAAGCTTGAAATTCAAAACCTATACTAATCAAATCTGAATTGCACTGACCATGTTACGAATTACCGAAATTAAACTTCCACTCGATCATCCTGAAGATGCACTGAAATTAGCAATTCTCAAAAAGCTGCAAATCAAGCCTGAAGAATTAACTAGTTATTCTATTTTTAAGCGCAGTTATGATGCACGTAAAAAGACAGATATCTATTTAGTCTATATCGTTGATGTCGAAACTCCTTTAGAGAAACAACTAGGCGATCGCCTCTCTAAAGATCCCCATGTTAAGCCCACGCCAGACATGAGCTATCAATATGTCACCAAGGCTCCCAGTAATTTAAAAACTCGTCCAATCGTAATCGGCATGGGGCCAGCAGGGATGTTCGCAGGGCTAATGTTGGCACAAATGGGATTTCGACCCATTATTTTAGAAAGGGGTAAAGCAGTCCGCGATCGCACTGCCGATACCTTTAACTTTTGGAAGGGAAGAGCCGAATTTAATCCTGAATCTAATGCTCAATTTGGCGAAGGTGGTGCAGGGACTTTCTCCGATGGGAAACTTTATAGCCAAGTCAAAGATCCGCAACACTATGGGCGCAAAGTTCTCACTGAATTTGTGAATGCAGGCGCATCCTCTGAGATTCTCTACATCAATAAACCCCATATTGGCACGCTTAAACTAGTTGGCATCGTTCAAAGTTTTCGCGCTCAAATTCAAGCACTCGGCGGTGAAATTCGCTTTCAAAGTCGAGTGGAAGATATTGACATTCAAGATGGCAAAGCGAAAGGTGTAACCCTTGCTAGTGGTGAATATATTGCTAGTAATCATATCGTTCTTGCTGTTGGTCATAGCGCCCGTGACACCTTCCAAATGCTCTACGATCGCGGCGTATATATTGAAGCCAAGCCTTTCTCAATTGGCTTTCGGATTGAACATCCACAAACTCTGATTGATCAAGCGAGATTTGGCAATTACGCAGGAAATAAAATTTTAGGTGCTGCTGACTATAAGTTAGTTCACCATTGTCAGAATGGGCGTTCTGTTTATAGCTTCTGTATGTGTCCAGGGGGGCTAGTTGTGGCGGCAACTTCTGAGGTTGGGCGGGTGGTTACGAATGGCATGAGTCAATATTCGCGTAATGAGCGGAATGCCAATAGCGGCATCGTGGTGGGGATTACGCCCGACGATTATCCAGAGCATCCCCTTGCTGGCATTGATTTTCAGCGTCGCTTAGAATCTCGCGCCTTTGAGCTTGGTGGTGGAACCTATGCCGCACCAGCCCAACTTGTAGGGGATTTTCTTGCTAACCGTCCTTCTCAAGATCTCGGTAAAGTCCATCCTTCCTATGCACCTAATGTGAATTTATGTGATTTGAGTGAGAGTTTGCCTGACTATGCGATCGCTGCCATCCGCGAGGCTTTACCTGCCTTTAATAAACAAATCAAGGGGTTTGCGATGGATGATGCGATGCTCACGGGTGTAGAAACGCGCACTTCTTCACCGATTCGGATTAAACGTAATGAGAAATATCAGAGCCTCAATGTGGAAGGACTTTTTCCTACGGGTGAAGGTGCTGGCTATGCAGGTGGGATTCTCTCGGCGGGGATTGATGGGATTAAAGTCGCTGAGGCTGTAGCGTTGAGTATAATGACATAGCCGCCCATAAGCTATTTGGATTACTAATGCATCGTATTGCCACTATTTCAGGGGGCTGGAACCAGTCCACCGACAGCGTTGTTTTTGTTGATCAGCAACCTGCACCGATTGTGATCATCACGGCTGCGGATACGGATATCCAAACCCTTGCGGCGGCTACTGCGAACTTGCCTGAAGATTTTCCGCAAATTCGTGTGGTGAATGTCTTGCAGTTGCAGCAACAAATTGCGATCGATACCTATGCAGAAGAGGTCTTGGCAAGTGCCAAGGTGATTATTGTGCGATTGATTGGGGGACAGTCTTACTGGAGTTATGGATTAGAAGTAGTTAAGGAAACTGTGGCGAATACGGGTGCAGTTTTGATTGTATTACCGGGGGATGAGCGTCCTGATCCGAGCTTAACGAGTCATTCCACAACCTCGCTAACTTTGGTGAATCAGGCTTGGCAATATTTTATTGAAGCAGGGGTTAGTAATTATCAGAATTTATTGAAGTTCATTGCTAAGGAATTTTTAGAAATAGCGATCGCATATCAAATACCTCAGTCAGTGCCTCGGATTGGGATATTTGATCCCCCCCAGCCCCCCTTGAGAAAGGGGGGAGAATTTGATCCCCCCCAGCCCCCCTTGAGAAAGGGGGGAGAAGAATTTTCTTCTTCCCCCTTTTTAAGGGGGATTGAGGGGGATCTCGGATTAGTGGCGATTCTTTTTTATCGCGCTCATTATTTATCGGGAAATACGGGAGCGATCGCGGCTTTATGTGAGTCATTGCGAGAACGTAATCTCAAACCTTTACCCATTTATGTTTCATCTTTAAAGGAGCCTGATGTACAAGCAGAGTTAATTCGCTATTGTTTACATGAATCTGGTCAAAAAGTTGATGTGATTCTAAATACGACTAGCTTCTCTTTGGCAAGTTTAAAAACCGATACGCCACAGGTTGATCTTTGGGAAGCTTTGAACGTGCCTGTGTTTCAGGTGATTTTTAGTGGTGGGCTTAAGAAAACTTGGGCGAATGGTACACAGGGACTAAATCCTCGCGATATGGCGATGAATGTGGTGTTGCCTGAAGTTGATGGCAGGATTATTACAAGGGCAGTTTCCTTTAAAGCGATGCAGGGACAGAATCTCGCTTTGCAAACGGAGGTGTTGACCTATGAACCTGTGCGATCGCGAATTAATTTTGTGGCTGATCTGGCGGCGAAATGGATAAAACTAAAGCACACGGATGTAGGCGATCGCAAAATTGCGCTGATTCTTGCTAATTATCCTAATCGTGATGGCAGGTTAGCCAATGGAGTTGGTTTAGATACTCCTGCCAGTTGTTTAGAGATTCTCAAAGCTTTGCGAAGCTCAGGCTATGGCGTTGGTGAGATTCCTGAAACTAGCGATGAATTGATGAAGTTACTAACTACAGGTGTAACCAACGATCGCGAATCCTTTGGAATGCGTCAGATTAATCAATCTTTAGCGTTAGAAGATTATCAAAACTATTTTCAGAATTTGCCTGAGCCTGTGCAAAATGGAATTCAGTCAAGATGGAATCAGCCGAAATGTGAGAAAGAATTTGCGATCGCTGGTATGCAGTTTGGCAATATTTTTGTCGGTATTCAGCCATCTCGTGGCTATGACCTTGATCCGACACTCAATTACCATGCGCCAGATTTAGAGCCAACCCATGACTATATGGCTTTCTATCATTGGGTGCGCGACAAGTTTAACGCCCATGCGATCGCCCACATCGGCAAACATGGCAATCTCGAATGGCTCCCCGGAAAAAGCGTGGCACTATCAGAAAATTGCTATCCTGAAGCCGCCTTTGGTGCGATGCCCCATTTCTATCCCTTTATTGTCAATGACCCTGGGGAAGGTTCTCAAGCAAAAAGGCGATCGCAAGCGGTAATTCTCGATCACCTCACGCCGCCGATGACTCGCGCTGAGCTATACGGTGGCTTGCAGCAATTAGAAGGCTTAATCGATGAATATTACGAAGCGGAAACCCTTGATCCTGCGAGATTGCCAATGGTGCGATCGCGATTAACTGAGTTAATCAAGCAAGAAAATCTACATCAAGATTTAGGAATTTCCCTAGACCGTTTAGAAGATTCTCTTAATACGATTCTCACGACCGCCGATGGTTATCTCTGCGAAATTAAGGAGGCTCAAATCCGTGATGGGTTGCATATTTTTGGGCTATGTCCAGAAGGGCGACAGTTACGGGATTTGGTAGTAGCGATCGCCCGAAATCCTACGGCTAATCGGATGGGTCTGACTAGGGCGATCGCGCAGGATTGGGGTTTAGATTTTGATCCTTTAACAGCGGATTTAGGGGAATTACTTGAGCCAAAATCACATCCACGTTTAGTGAATTGTCGGATTATTGGCGATGCAGTTGAAGTTATAGAGGAGTATGCTGCGGAGTTGGTGGCACAGATTTCTGAAGAGATCCCCCCTACCCCCCTTGCAAAGGGGGGCAAGATTGCAATTGAAGAAATCTATATTAGTAGCAAAAGGTCTGAAGTCCCCCTTTATAAGGGGGATTTAGGGGGATCTAGTGGAGATTTTAAAATGGCAAAGATTCCCCTTGTCCAAGTGGGTAAGATTGCGGCAGAACTAACATGGATTCGCGATCGCCTCTTACCCTCTCTCTACAAAACCAATCAAGAAATCACTAATCTATTGCGTGGGTTAAATGGCGAATATGTCCCCAGTGGTGCTTCGGGTGCGCCGACTAGAGGTAGACCAGAGGTGTTACCTACTGGACGGAATTTCTATTCGGTGGATATTCGGGCTGTGCCGACGGAAACTGCTTGGGATATTGGGCGCAAGGCTGCGGATGTGTTGATCGAAACCTATACTCAAGAACATGGCGAATATCCGCAAACCTTGGGGCTATCGATTTGGGGAACTTCGACAATGCGAACGGGAGGTGATGATCTTGCTGAAGCTCTTGCTTTATTGGGTGTCCAACCTGTTTGGGATGGCGTATCGCGCCGCGTGGTGGATTTTGAGATTTTGCCCTTATCAATCTTAGGTCGTCCCCGTGTTGACGTAACTTTGAGAATCTCAGGATTCTTTAGAGATGCATTCCCAAATCTCATCGATTTATTTGATAGTGCAGTGAATGCTGTCGCTAATCTCAATGAACCTGCGGATCAAAATCCCTTAGCGGCAAAAGTTCAAGCAGAATCTGCACAATGGCAAAGAGAAGGATTGACAACTGTACAGGCAGAAGAGCGATCGCGTTATCGAGTGTTCGGCTCCAAGCCGAGTGCCTATGGTGCGGGTTTGCAAGGTTTAATCGAGTCACAAAACTGGGAAAGTGAGCAAGATTTAGCGCGAGCCTATATCAATTGGAGTGCCTACGCCTACACCAGTAAATCCGAGGGTAAATCCGCTCCTGAAGCCTTTAATCAACGGCTCAGTAACATGCAAATCGTACTGCAAAATCAGGATAATCGCGAGCATGATATTCTCGATTCTGATGATTATTATCAGTTTCAGGGTGGGATGACTGCCGCAATCAAATCCATATCGGGCAATGCTCCAGAGGTGTATTTTGGCGATAACTCACGGATGGCGCAGCCCAAGGTTCGTAAATTGAGTGAAGAGATTGCGCGGGTTTATCGATCGCGTGTTGTTAATCCCAAATGGATCGCAGGTGCAATGCGTCACGGCTATAAAGGAGCTTTTGAGATGTCGGCAACTCTTGATTATCTATTTGCCTATGATGCTACGACTAACTGCGTTTCCGACTTCATGTATGAGGGGGTTGCGGAGGCATATATTTTTAATCCTGAAGTTCAGAATTTTATTAAATCTAGCAATCCTTGGGCATTGCGAGATATGTCGGAACGTTTGCTAGAAGCGAATCAACGCGGGATGTGGCAAGATGTGAGTGCGGATATGTTGGATCGCTTAAAGGCGATCGCTAATGATGCTGAAGGTGCGATCGAATCGCAAACATAAATGCCTCTATAGCAATCCTAAATGGGTTGTGAGAGTGCGCCCCTTCGGGGCGCACTCTCACAACCCATTTAGGATTGCTATTTGGCTGCACCAATACAAGTAGCGGCGCTACTTGTATTTTGGGTTTTATGTCCTAAACAAATCTTTGATTGCCATATATCTTAAAAACCTGTGAAATTGAGGTTAAAATAAAGCCCATTTTCTTGGGCAGTATTCCGACTATTTGGCACAGAAATCAAAGGAATACCATAGTCGAGTCGGACATCTAAAGTATTCCCAATCCGCCAACGCAGACCCAAACCAGTACCTAATAATGTATTGGAACTAGAGTTAGCTCCTCCAGAACTTGTCCATACGGCGGCAGCATCAATAAATGGCACAAGCTGCAATAAACCTTCCCATTCAGGAACACGCAAGATTGGCACTCGCATCTCTGCGGATAGATTTAGTCCATTATCGCCAAGCAGTACATCTTGACGATAGCCGCGTAGGGTATCCTGTCCACCAAAGCCAATTTGCTCTGAAGGTAGTAGGGCGCGATCGCCAAATTGCAGATCACCTCGTAGTAACAGAAAAGTATCAGGTGCTAGTAGATTTACATACTGCGACTGTCCACGCCATGAAACAAAGCGACTATCAGGAAAGGTAGTATTCAAATTAGAACCTAATACGCCACCTAGTCCTAGACTAAACTGCGATCGCAAAGAAATTACTGACTGACTAGAGCGCTGTGTAAATTCTTGAAAGGCGCGTAAAACCGTAGTTTTAGTTACGCCATTATCATCTGCTCCTGCGGACAAAGGAAATGGAATCTTTAACAAACTAGTTAAACTTTCGCGATAGGAAGCCGTGAAACCGATTGCTATTTCTTGACTAGGGGTTTGCTCAATGGGTTGACGAAAAGTCAGGTCATAGGATGTGGAATTCGCATAGATATCCAATATATTAAAAGGCTTTTCCAGAACGTTACTATTACCATTATTAAACGCAAAAGCGATCGAGCCATTGTAGGGATTGATCGGTAGCATATAGCTAAGATCATAGGAATTACTTCCATCGGTATTACTATAGGCAATATTCAGTGTATCGCCCAATCCCGTTAAATTCGCTTCACTAATTTGAACCTTGCGACGCAATGAACCAACGCTAGGAGCGCGATTGTTATCCAGAGATAGTTGCACTTCTAAAGATTTTGCTTCTTTAAGCCGCACTTCCAGAATGTTCTGTCCAGCGCGTGTTCCTGCTGATAGCTCTGCGGATATGCTGGCAATTAAGGGATTGATTTGGAGAACTTGGAGGGCTTGAATCAAGCGATCGCGGTTTAGGGGTGCGCCTGTCGCAATATTCATCCGCGATCGCACATAATCTGGACTTAACCGTTCAACTCCAGTTACTTTTATATCTTCCAGCCCTCCTTCAATTACCTGAATCTGCACCACCCCATTCTGTAAGTTTTGGGTAGGAATAAAGGCTCCTGACGTTATATACCCTCGGCTTATATATAGATCTGTAACCTGCGATCGCGCTTTCAGCAGTTCTGAAAAAGTGATTGGTCGCTTAGTAAAAGGACTCAGAATCTGATCAATTTCTGCTTTCGTAAATACGGTGCTGCCTAAAACCTCAAATCGATTGACTGTAATCGTTCCAGTTACAGGCACTTCTTTTTGAGGCGTGACAGGCTCGCGTGAAGGGTTTAGCAACTCATCGGGGGATGGGAGCGGTGCTGGGGTCTGGGTTGGTAATTGTGGCGAAGGCGATCGCAGAGTGGGCGTAATGATTTGTGGTGTTAAGGAGTTAGCTCGATCTGTTTGAGCCAATATGGGCAATGTAAACGCGACAAAGCTAGTTAAGCCTAGCCCTGTATAAACCATTGCCCTAAAAATTATTGATTTTTTTGTGAAAGTTTTTTTCTGTTCGCTTAACCATCCATGAAGTTCCAGCATAACAACAAGCACCTACATGACTGCAATAGTGGATTGGTTGGACAGCAATTTACTAGGCTTTGGTCATTTGATCAAGTATTTGAGTAGACAAGGGGCTTAAAGCCCCTTGTCTACTCAAATACTTGACACACCATGCAAATTTTCACCCCCCTCAGTCCCCCTTTCAAGGGGGGAAGCCTAAGTTCTCCCCCTTGAAAGGGGGAGTTAGAGGGGGTTCTAGAATTTGGTGCATCAAGTATATCAACGTCTTGTTAAAACCCAAGAAACCTTTAAAAGTTTTGCAAAGCAAAACTTTTAAAGGTTTCTTGGGTCAGGTTTTAGCGCAAAGCGCTTAATTAATTTGGCGGGTCATCAAATTCGCAAGATTAGCTAAAGCCTTGAAACCGCGTTTCATTTTTTGCTTACGTTGAATCTTGCGAAGAATATTGACCACAGCCTCAAGATCATGGTCATCATCTGGAGGTTTTTTGGCGCGGATCTGCTTGAAGGGTAAAATAATCCCGAAATGAACAGCAGCATTGCAAAAAGCATTGAGCATAGCCCGTTCAGGCGCATGAACTCCGATTGTAGAAGATCCCACCTGAATTAAACAGCCCTTATCGCTACCAGTTGCCTCACGGGTAATGTCACCCACGGTTAGTAAACAACGCATTGTAATGTAGTCCGACACTGCTACAGGCGAGGAAAAGCTAACCTGCCATTTATCTTTATGTGCATCCAGACGTGAACAAAGCATTTGCCAAACCGCAAAGAACTCGGAGGAAGCATTTTTGCCGACAATATTCTCAGATATACCAAAGGAACGAGCCTTAGAAGCTGACAAAGATAGGATCGGAGCAGAAGAATCAGGAAAGCGAGCCATAGACAAGACCAAAAACTCTTTGATTAATGTACGTTAATCAAAGCTAAATGTCATCTCTGATTTATAGCTAAAATCTTGCTTTAAATTGTTTAATCAATATTTTTACTGCTTTTTTCTAGCTCTGTATCTCAATAGCTTAGATTCTTACTACAAAGCATGAATTACGTTAGTGACTACTCCCCAAATATGTAATTCCACATTTTCGTCAATTTCAATGGGCTGAAAACTAGGGTTTTCGGGCATCAACCATAATTTATTGCGATGCTTACGCAAGCGTTTCACGGTTAATTCTCCATTGACGACAGCAATGACCACCTTGCCGCTAATCGGCTCTAGGGCGCGATCGACTACCAGTAAGTCACGCGGATGAATACCTGCATCTTGCATCGAATCCCCAACAACGCGCACTAAAAACGTAGATTCGGGATGTTTAACAAGATGGTGATTGAGATCAATTTTGCCTTCGATATAATCCTCCGTGGGGGCAGGAAATCCTGCGGCAACGGGATTGAGATAGAGTGGCACGCGGCATTTAATATTATTATTGTCCGTCTTAAAGATAGATGAGACAATAGTTGATGGTTCTACCTGTTGAGGATCTCTGGCGAGAGCTTCTAAAATTTCATCAGCAAGGCTGACGGGTAAGCGAACGGCTTTAGTTGTTTCGTTATATTTGCCAGTACCCACAGGACGACCTGCTCCCTGACGTTTTCCACCTCGTGGCATAGTATTTCTCCCAAATTTATTTGCATTTGTCACTGCGATCGCTACAGTTTCATGAATATTGTACGCTAATCATATAATTTAACTATCTAAAAATGACAGATATTATAGCTATCGCCAATCTTATTACAGCAATTACCGATCAAACAAACCCCAAGAAGCGCTGCCACTCGCTTCTTGGGGTTTGATTTGTCCTAATAATGACGACAGCTATAAGTGCTTTTCTAAAACAAATTACTAAAATCTCGCAAAAATCTCGCGATATATCCTTGAGGAGCAATGGAGATTAACTGATGCTCCTTGATATAGAAATATGTGCCAAAAACTAACCCAAGCACAATGAAAATACTGGAAAAAATCACGCGAATCCATCGAATAGTATTCATAAAGTTTAGTGTGTAATCTGGTGGATGATTAAAGCGCTCCCCATAGTCAAGACAAAAAAGTATAAAAGTTAAGACAAAAAGTTAATCACTCGACCATTGTCTCGGACTTTGAGCACTAAACAGTCCAGAAATACGATCGGATAAACGGCATCAAGGGGACGGTAGGGCGCATTGCTTTACTTCATCAATTACCTCATCAGTGACATTGGAAATGAGGGTTGGTGATACCTCGACACCATACATTTCTTGCAACTGGATATCCCTGACACTCAGACCTCGCGCATACAGGGCAATTATCTTCTCATCTAGTCCTGACAAGTGGCTTTGTCCTTTCTTCACCAGGTATGGTTCAAACTCCCCTTGCCGATCGCGAGGGACAGCGATTTCAGCTACGCCGAAGTCGAGTGGCTATATCATTTTCTATCGAGTGAACGAGAACTTAATAGAGATTCTCTGAGTGGTAAGTGGATATAGAGATTTAGCTTCTTTATTCATAGGAAGTAATGGTATAGATTAGCGATCGCCATATCAGACGATGGTTTAACTAGGGCTTGCTGAAAAAGCTTTATGTTCAGGAATCATAGTGTTTCAGCAAAAAGTCATATTAAAATATTTTTTGTAAGTAGGCTATCATAATAGGCTGGGAGATATATTGGTTTATCTTAATGAGTGTCGAAAACTTGCTGAATGATGAGTATATTAGCCGTAAAGCTGAAGAATTTACTAATAACCTAAGGCAATCTGTCGCAAAAGCTCATAACGAAGAAGATATTAAAATTGCAGCAGAATCACAAATTCGGCAGTTAGCCAAAGAAGCCAACTTAGAACTAGAAGCGAAATATGAATTTACAGTTGCCAAGGGAAGAATTGATTCCGCCTATGATCGCGTATTTATAGAGTATAAAAATCCTAAAAGTAGCGATCGCCTTTCTGCAAACCCAAATGACAAGGGTAATAAAAAAGTTGTTGAACAAATAAAAAGTCGCTTTGCAGGACTGAAAGAAGATTTAGGACATCCACCAGAATCATTGTTTGGGGTTGGTTGTGACGGTAACTACTTTATTTTCGTTCGCTATCGTAACCAGCAATGGGATGTCCAAGATCCAGTAGAAGTTAATAAATATACATCCGAAAGATTTCTTAGGGTTCTATTTAACTTAGGCATATCAGGTAAGCCTTTTGTGCCTGAATATTTAGCCCAAGATTTTGGTTCTGAGGGAACAGTTGCTCAATCTGGTATTAAAACCCTTTATGAAACGATCTGCAATACGGACAATCCAAAAGCACAAACATTTTTTCAACAGTGGAAAATTCTCTTTGGACAAGTTTGTGGATATGATGTCAATATTCCATCTGAAAAAATAATTCAACTAGGAGAGTTTTATGGGATTGAGGGTGATCATAATACTTTAAAAGCACCTGAGCTACTATTTTCTGTCCATAGTTACTATGCCCTATTCATTAAGCTATTGGCGGCTGAAATTGTTTCTCTTTCTCAAAGTTTTACGACTTCTCCTCATAAAAAGATGTTGAGGGCAGCAACATCTAAAAAATTAAAACAAGAGTTAGAAGATTTAGAATCTGGCAGTATCTTTAAGAAACTAAATATTGTCAACTTTTTAGAAGGAGATTTATTTGCTTGGTATTTATGGGCATGGAATGAGCCTATTGAAGAGCTAATTAGGGAAATGGTTCGTAAATTAGACGAGTACAATCCTGCTACGCTTTCGGAAGAACCTGCAAAAAGTCGTGACTTACTCAAGAAACTATATCAACAGCTTTTCCCTAAATCTCTGCGTCATGATCTTGGTGAATATTACACCCCAGATTGGTTAGCAGAACATACGCTTAACCGTTTAGAGTACGATGGCAATCCTGACCAAAGATTGCTCGATCCTTCGTGTGGTTCAGGAACTTTTTTGGTAATGACCATTGCTAAAATTCGGCATTTTTATGAAGAGCATCGAGAAGATTGTAATTTTGAAGAAGAAGAACTATGTCAGAAGATTCTCAATAATGTCATTGGATTTGATCTTAATCCACTCGCAGTAATGGCAGCTAGAACTAATTATTTAGTTGCCATTCGTGATTTAATTCGTTATGTAGATAGAATTGAGATTCCTATATATTTATGTGACTCGATAATGACTCCTTCTGAGTATGGTAGTGGTCGTCTTTTGACAGAGACAGGCTTAGCTGTAGATCAGATCGGCTCTACTAAAGAGCTAAAAACTGCGGTTGCTAATTTCTATGTTCCCACTGAAATTACTACTAGTTGTGAATTGGTGAGTAAATACGCTCAAGCCTTAGAAGATTGCGTTAAAAATGGCAATTCTCAAGCTGAATTTATTGAATACTGCCAAGATGAAGGGCTTCCTATACAAGCCCAACATGTCCATGAAGGACTATATAGAGAAATGGTCAGACTAGATCAAGTGAATCAGAACGGAATCTGGGCAAGAATTATTAAAAATGCGTTTGCACCTTTATTTATCGGTAAAGTTGATTTTGTAATCGGTAATCCACCTTGGGTAAATTATGAGCATTTACCTGCTGATTATCGCGATGCAATGGCTTCCATTTGGAATCGTTACGAGCTATTTCCTAAAGGTGGCTGGAAAGCTAGATTTGCTAAAGGCAATACAGATTTAGCGATGATTTTTACTTATTCAGCGATCGATAATTACTTAAAAGAAAATGGCAAATTAGGCTTTGTTTTAACTCAAAGTGTATTTCAATCTAGCTCGGCTAGTGGTTATCGAAGATTCAAAATACATATTAACAAAAAATTTAATATTCAATTAGTTGATGATATGAGCAGTTTTCAGCCGTTTGATGGTGCAACTAATAGAACTGCAATTTTAGTTTGTACTTTAGATCGTAAAGGTACTTCTTATCCAGTTCCTTATACTGTCTGGTATTTAAAAAATAGAGTTTCTATTTCTAGTGATAATTCGCTAGAAATAGCTCTCAAAAATACAGAGCGACAACAAAAAGTAGCCTATCCAATTACTGATGAACAAAGCCCTTGGATGGTTTTGCCTGAAGCTATTAGTAAAAAAACTATTGAAAAAATTCAAAAAGGGCAGCAAGAGTATAAAGCTTGGAAGGGATCAGATACTAGAGGTGGTAATGGGTTATTTTGGCTACAACCACTCCATAAAAAGATGAAGACTGTGATATGTAGAAACACTCCAGAATTTTCAAAAAAGAAACCGCCAGAAGTTACAGAAGCCTTCGATGCAGATTTGCTTTATCCCCTTTTGAAAGGGAAAGAAGTGTCAAAATGGCATACTCAACCAGAATATGCATTGCTGTACCCGCATAAAGGAGATAGTGCTATTCCAGAAAATGAAATGAAGCGTAAATATTCAAAGACCTATGCTTATTTTCATAAAATGCGAGAGTATTTAACTAAAAGAAAAATGTATGATCTTTCAAGAAGAGATCTAGCTTTTTATTCCTTGTTTGAGACAGGTGAATTTTTAGTCAAGCCTTATAAAGTGGTGTGGAAAGAAATATCCTCATACTTTTATTGTGCTGTACAGGGGGGATTTTCACATGAAATGTTAACTAATACAATTGTTATTCCCGATCACAAACTTGTGATTATCCCCTTTGAAGATTCGGTGGAAGCTCATTATGTTTGTGGATGTTTAAACTCTAGTCCCGCCAGATTTGTCGCTAGTACATATATTGTCAGCACACAAATTTCTACTCACATCCTCGAATATATTAAAGTTCCTAAATTTAGTGAAAATAATCCATTACATCTACAAATTGCAGAAATATCTGAGCAATGTCATGAACAAACTAGTAATAGGAATAGCGAACAAGTATTGAATTTAGAAGCAGATCTAGATAGATTTACGGCTAAACTTTGGAAACTTACTGATAAGGAATTAAAGGTAATTCAAGATGCTTTGGTAAATTCGCAGAAGTCTAAAAATACTAGGACAAAGATTATGGATGAAGATTAGGATGATTTAGCATATTTCTGAATGTGAGAATCGGTTAGAACTTGAGGAGAAGAAACAACGGTCATAAGGCGATCGCCTACGTTCTCTGATATAGCAATTCTTGCCCTAGTGAGGTATGCATGATTTTATTACAACCTATACTGAACAAGGTGCTTAAACCCCTTACCTGTACCTCATTAGTGTCGGGATTGCTATAAAAAACAAGAATTTGAAAAATCTCTCTCTGTTTAATCCAGAGTAAAATCGTCCCATCCCATTAAATAAAGAATATCTAAATAGGGCTTGATGAAAAAGTAATTAGGTAGCAGGAAGAAGGCAAGTAGAAAAAGCAGACCACAGGACAGGCAAGGCAGGAAATCGCCGAAATCGGTAAGAGATAGCAGAAAAGATAAAAAACGACTTCCCAAATTGAAAAATAAAGTACTGTCGGCAAAGCATAAACCAAGCAAAAAATAAAAAAGCAAGCTGCTTGAGCAGCGCCTCTAGATTCATTACCAAAAAGGTGATAGCGATCGCCGTTTCCGAAGTATTTACCAACTTGGTCATGACCCGATTTAAACTGAACCGTCGTTTAGCCTGACCAAACTTACCTTCAATTTGATTGCGAATCTTAGCATCGGCGAAGGTTTGCTTGCGAATAGCCGCCACATCATCGGGTACAGGTCTGCCCAAACGCGGAGCCGTAATCCGAATACCCAGATTTTGACAATAGTCGCGATTGCTACGAGTGCGGTAAATCTGGTCAACATAGACCGCTTCAGGATAATGTCCAAAGCGAGATTTAAACAATTCTACTTGCTGCTCCAAATCTCCAGATTCATTGAAGTTATCCCAACTGAGATGGTCGAGAAATGCATGACCATCCACACAACTAACCGAGAGTTTAGCGCCAAATTCCACGGGTGTTCCAGACTTACCTCTGACAATTGGACGCACATGGGGTTGCGTAATACTGACGATACGGTCGTCTATACGATGACAACCTTGCTCGTACATCAATTGTTGTTGTCGATATACTTCACTGACCACCAGTAAGGAGCAAAATTACATTAAATTTTTGCAGTGTAGATATCACTATTGAATTAGAAGCGATCTCCACATAAGAGCGATCGCCCAAGACCTTCTAAATTTAAAGCTTTATGTCAAGAGACTTGAGTATTTACCGCAATATCGTGTTCTTAGCCCTAGTCACGATTTTTACAACCTAATTAATTTAATCGTCTCTCTATTCTTTTGATGTCTTCTTGGTATTCCTCTAAATTAGCTTTTACCTGATTAAGAAATCTTCTATTATCAAGACTCATTCCACCATTTTGTTCTACATATTCTTGTATAGTTTTTTGACTAAAAACATATTGTGCTACATGAAGATTAATTTTTCCTCCTGTCAATTCAGTAAAATTTTGACCATACTTAGGAATATGACTAAATCCACTTTCCGTATTTTTCTCAACAGCTAGTAATTTTTCTACATCTAATAGATAAATTGTTAATTTATCTTTTGTTTTTATAAGTAAATCTTGATCACCAGAACTCAATTTTGTTTTTTGTAATAGATTAATTTTCTCTTCTGCAAATTTTTTTAAATCTTGATCTATAAATTGATCTACCAGCAGTCTTATTCCTTTACCTAGAAATTCCTTTCCCTGAGATACTGCTAGCTGACCGCGAGAAAGAACAGAATGATGATGGCGATCGCCACTATTATTAGAGCGATCGCCAAGAGAAAATTTGTTTGTTGTCCCCCTTTTTCTACTATATCT
Organism: Pseudanabaena sp. CCNP1317; assembly: GCF_034931345.1. NCBI lineage: Bacteria > Bacillati > Cyanobacteriota > Cyanophyceae > Pseudanabaenales > Pseudanabaenaceae > Pseudanabaena > Pseudanabaena sp. CCNP1317. Next base: position 25,817 of record NZ_JAYGIF010000153.1, read on the forward strand.
TCCCATACCCCTGACTCTGACTTGACTAGGCTAGATACGCTGCGCCAAATGTGAGCTTTTCTTAATGTGTCCTCTGACTTTATTCCAGTTACAACAACTAATAACTCATAGCCAGAAGGCAGATCGGACTTCTGTAGCTCTTCAGCCAGAAGACTTTTCAACTCTTGAGAGTTTTTAGCAATTTTAATTGTTTTATCTGGGACATTATCCGAACTCTCAGGTTTAAATGAATCCAAAATAGACTTGCTTAAACCTTCAAATTGCGGTTTCTCAAATGTAAATCCTTGTGTTCCATCTAGTTGAATTAGTTGATCAACTTGTCTGGTTAGATCAACTTGTTTGGTTAGATCATCTCTGTCTCGCAAAGCTTCAACGGCGATCGCTCTTAACATTTTCTCATTCTCATCATTCTCTTCACATACCCAAGCTACAGAATGCCGAATAGGGCGATCGCGGAAATCTTTTTTCTCAGGCGAACTGAGATCGGTTACGAGTAGGAATAAATTGCCATCAAATCTAGCTAAAACTAGAGATGGCGAATCATTTTGAATATAACTACTAACCTTGCTTAAATATGTTGGCAATTCTGGCATCCAGCAGTATCCGAAATCTGGAGAATAACCACGACTCTGCACATAAATATTCATAAACAATCTCCTATAAGGTTTGATAGATATTTAAAGACTGAACCAAGAATTGCCCTGTAATATCGCAAAGCCTCCATTAGATTTACATCCTTGCGATAGCTCTCTTATTGCTTTTACTAGGGCATCATCCATGCTAAATATATCTCGTAAAAAATTAAAGAAACCCCAATTACGATTATTGGACAGATGAAGCTTTAGCAAAAATCGCAAAAGATATCGTAGGGGCTGCTCACTATCTTTTGGACTATACCGTGCATCATGGCTCGTTTTCCGAAACATAAAGTGAGGAGAGTCTTCTCTCATCTCAATTCGTGAAAAGACAACACTGCCAACTGTTTGGACAGGAGTAATTACGGCAGATATATATGGCGATAGTGATTCAGAGCCAAATAAGTCAAGTAGACCTTTATATTCCTCTTTGATTTTGGCGATTAATTCTAAAGCTGACTTTTCGTTTTGCATATACTTTTCACAACGCACAGGTGCGAAAATCACTAATCTTGGAGAATCGAGATCTTGATAACCAGCTTCAAAAAGATTCCTAATTTGTTGGGGACGATTGATTCTGTCATGATATTTACCATTTTTTTCCATTAATGCAGGAGCATCTATCGCAACCAAAACAGCCACACATTCAGTCAACAAATTTTTAACAAATTGCCTTCGCACCTGTTTTTGTTCTGGGGTAACTCCTTTCTCGTCAAAATGATACTCTCCTGGATAATCACGAAAATTTAATTGTAGAGAAGGCGATTTCCCTTTTCGACCAAGCCCAAAGTTAAAAGATCGTAGATTATCTGGTTCGCCTTTTGTTGAACCGATTCCCCCCTTAGCCTCAAAGTCATCCAATAAACTTTTTAACTCAATCAATCTTTCCTGTAAGATTCCTGAACTTTCTTCATCTGGGGTAAGTAGGAGATCGGTTGTACCAATATTGTTGGCAAACTGTTCATACATAGCCGTTAGAAGACTAGTTTTTCCTACACCAGTAGAGCCGAGCATTGTAATTTTGAGTTCTTGCATGGTGATACTTCCCCTATTTCAATAATTTAATTAAATGATCTTGATTTGCTGATCTCGCTTTGTCCACGACAGTCAGCCATTCTCGCCTTAATCGAGAATTTTCTCCTAGCTTTTCAAACTCAGATGCCCAGATATCTGAGCGAACTTCTTGCAGAAAAATCAGCCATTCTTTATACACATCTTTAGCGCGAAGAACTCGATCAACAAATTCCTCAACGATCGCATAGGCAGCTTGACTCGGTTCACAAAGTAACTCCTCTAACGCAGATTCACACTCATAAAGTGCTTCAGCGTGAAGAGTTTGCAAATTAACTAAAATTTCTTGAGCCGATGGTGAGCTAGACAAACGAAGCGTTGCATCGTCAGGAGTCAGTCTATCTAAATGTTTACGAATTCTATGTTGAATTAATCCACGATAGGACAGATTAAAACTGGCAAGAATATTGAAACCTAACTTGAGTCCAGCTAAATCTGCTGGCAAAATATTCTCAATATCAGACAAAAATTCACTGCCCTGCTTGTCGGTTAACGCACTCAACTTACCTACTTTGCTCAATATATCTACAACCTGAGCCTTAATTCCTTCAAGAGATTGTTTCAATCCATCATCTAAAGACAAGAAATGTTGAGACAAATGAGCGCGGATTTCATGAAGGTACTTTTCATAAGCAATACCATAGGCAGCTACCTTAGCACGGCTTACCTTAATATCTTCAATAGATGGAATGCCCGTATCCTCTTTACATTTCTGTATTGCAGCATTGACTTGATTTTTAAAATCAATATCCTGAACGTCACGCTGACATCGTAATTCTCGCAGTAAACCCTCTAAACCAACAGTTAAATCTTCCCAAAGTTGATCAAACAAATTAACAAAAACTGGAAACCAACTATCTCCTTTGGAGCTAATCCCCAAAGCTGTTTTAGCTTTCTCAATCTCTGTCTTTGCAGCACTTTGCAATCTGGTCAGTCTATCTTGGCAATTAGTTGCATACTGTTGATCTAATCCAGCTATATTTTCAGTCAAATATCTTAGGATAGGATCAAGAATCTCCTTATTTGCTTCGTCTGCATTTGTACAATCAGCAACAATTGTTTGAACAACTTTGATTCCATTCTTTGTGCTTGAGTTTGACAATTCGTGACATAATGCGCTGTTGTCAGAACCTTGATTAATCTGATTCAAAACAAAAAAAGACCACAAATGAATTGGTAAATCAGTTAAAGCCGAACGCGCTATATCATAAAGACTTACATCAACATCTTGCCAATTATCCCCTAAAGGATCTGGCTTCTTAACAAACATCACTACATCAATATCTTGACCCAAGATTTGAATTAAGCGTTTATCGTCCCCCAACCTAGTATTTCCTAATCCTGGCATATCTACTAGAGTAATCTGCCCAACATCGCTCTGGGGAAAGGAACAAACTATCTTAACTTCCCTAACTGCAAAGAAGTTAAAAAATTTCTCCTTACCGTCAATAGAGTACTGAGCAACATATTCACGAACTTGCTCCTTAGAAATGCGATGGGGTGATGCTTGAGAGAATAAGTGCTTATACTTGTCAAAATTTATGTGATATTCACTCAGATTTTTATATATCGCCTTCACCTCTGCCGAAGCATCCGAGTGTATTGATGGTAAGTTTCTTGCAAACTCTTCGACAGTAAACGGTTTTATTCCTAGATTCAGCTTTTCGTAGTAAGGATGTATGACCTCATCCAAAAAAGAACGCTCTGAATGAAACCAAACTTCACCATATGTTTCAACGTTGGGATTATGGTGTATGGTGCTGCGAACAGCCGTACAGTCTGTTAGAGATCCTGTCGGAATTTCATCAGAGAGTCCAGATAAGCTTTGCAACAATCGGCTTTTCCCCTGTCTAGCCCGTCCAATCACGCCGATATTAAGCGTATTGCGTGAAAAACGATTTTTTAGTTTACCTAAAGCCCCTAGTTCTTCATTAATACTAGATTGAATATCTGTAAGGTTAATTTCTCGTAATCGCCCAATGCTCTCAAGATCATCAACTTTTGATATTAATTGACTACGATATTTATCTAGATCCTGTAATGCTAAAGCAATAGTTTTGAGATTTGATTCTACCTCTGCCACTTTTCTAGCAAGAGGTTTTCGTTTTTCAAGAATGTTTATAATTTGAGAAGTTCTACCAGTAGCCATGTATTGCACTAGAATTTAGTTTTTGAAAAACAGTACATTGATTTATAGCCCCATTTTAAGGACTCCTTAATCTTACCTATAATTTAGGATAAGCCACGCAATTATACTATTAATTTCATAAAAATTTAGGTGGTTATGCAAACGATTTTAAAATTGCAATTGCCTAAAATAAATGCTTCCCAAACACAGACATAGGTAAAACTAAAAGGAGAAAGAATATACGTGATCGCCTACGTTCTCTGATCTCTAGTACAAAACAAGAATTTGAAAAATCTCTCTCTGTTTGATCCAGAGTAAAATCGTCCCACCCCATTAAATAAGGAATATCTAAATATGCTATTACAACGCATCACCATAGACTGGAATACCTGTCATGGCAAACCCTGCATCAGAGGTTTGCGCTATCCTGTCGAGATGATTTTAGAACTCCTCAGTTCAGGCATGACCACCGAAGAAATCCTAGAAGACTATGACGATCTAGAGCGAGATGATATTTTTGCAGTCCTAGCCTATACCACAAAACTTAGCCAAGTAAAAAGCATCCACAAAGTTCTTGTATGAAATTTCTCATTGATGCTCAACTACCCGTGCGATTATCCTATCTTTTAAAATCAATGGGACATGATGCAATCCATACCAAAGAATTAGCGTTCTTTGATTGAAATGTCGCGAGATTCAGTCATCGTTCATCAGTAAGGCGATAATAGTAGCAATGCAAGAGATAGCTAGGACAAATCAAAACCCAAAAGATGAGTGGCGGCGCGAAGCGCCGCCACTCATCTTTTGGGTTTTATGTCCTGAGCAAAACTTACATTGCTATAGTAGCAAGAAAAAGTTGATCGCCTATGTTCTCTAATCTAAGAGCAAAAAACAAGAATTTGAAAACACTCTAAGGAGATAAACGACCATTCTCAAAAGTTATGAAACAACCTATGGAAATGGACAAATTAAATGGCTATCCGAACAACCAGAGATCACCTCTGCCATAAATATTGTGACCAACATCGAAGAAACTAAACCCCAAATAAAACGCCGTTTTCCCATCCCTGACATGGCTGGCAAAGTGAAAATCTTAGGCGATATCGTCAGCCCCATTGTCTATGAGATTGCCTTAGCCCAAAATCGAAAATGGTCATCGCTCAGCATTAGCTAATCGTAAATCAAATCTAAAAAGATAAAGGCAGTGCGAAGCACTGCCTTTATCTTTTTAGATTTGATAAAAAATGGTGCAAGCATTACTCGCAACATTTTTTATTTTGAAATATTTAGAACAAGCCTAAAGTCAAAGACTTGTCGATGGGCATAGTGGACCCAATTCCTAACCAAAGAGTAACCGCAGTACCAAATAGAAATACAGCCATTGCTACAGGACGACGGAAAGGATTTTGGAACTTGTTTACATTCTCAATGAAAGGAATGAGAATCAAGCCAACAGGAATCAAACTTTGGAGCAGTACGCCCAACAGTTTGTTAGGAACAATCCGCAAAATTTGGAATGCAGGATATAAGAACCACTCTGGCAAAATTTCCAAAGGAGTTGCGAAAGGATTAGCGGGTTCGCCGACCATCGTGGGGTCAAGCACTGCTAAACCAGTAATCAAAGCGATCGTGCCAGTAATTACAACAGGGAACATATACAACAGGTCATTTGGCCAAGCTGGTTCGCCATAGTAGTTGTGACCCATGTTCTTTTCCAACTTCGCACGCAAAATTGGATCGTTTAAATCAGGGAGCTTCTCAGTCTTTGCCATGTTATTGCTTTATTTATTGCGTTATGGTTTTCTAAAATTATCTAATAGGAAAATCCTATACGAGTTTCTAGGATAAGAAACCTTACAAAGGACCAGAAATACCTTGCTTGCGAATCATCAAGAAGTGAGCGAGCATGAATACTGCAATCAACCAAGGCAATACAAAGGTATGCAAGCTGTAGAAACGGGTAAGAGTTGCTTGACCAACACTTTGTCCGCCACGCAATAGCTCAACCAAGGTTCCACCCACAACAGGAATTGCATCAGGTACACCAGATACAATCTTAACTGCCCAGTATCCAACTTGATCCCAAGGTAGGGAGTATCCAGTTACACCGAAGGTAACGGTGATCACAGCAAGGATGACACCAGTGATCCAAGTCAATTCGCGAGGCTTTTTGAAACCACCTGTTAGATAAACACGGAAAACGTGCAAGATCATCATCAAGACCATCATGCTTGCTGACCAACGGTGAACTGAGCGGATCAACCAACCGAAGTTAACGTCGGTCATGATGTAGCGCACTGATTCAAATGCTTCAGTAACTGATGGCTTGTAGTAAAAGGTCATCGCGAAGCCTGTCGCGAACTGAATTAGGAAGCAGGTGAGGGTGATGCCGCCTAAGCAGTAAAAGATATTAACGTGAGGGGGAACGTACTTACTCGTAACGTCCTCAGCGAGCGCCCCGACTTCAAGGCGATCGTTAAACCAATCGTAAACTTTACTCATGTAATTGAAAGACCCAAGATTGCTGAACTAGTTAACAATTTTTTGATAGCTGTAACTTATTTTAATACTTATGACCGAGTGTAGGCAAACCTAAAGATGGTTTTTAACAAGTTTCACTAAATTTATAGAAAAATATAGCAAGGTACAGCAAGTTTTTTTTGATCCTACTCTGCATGAAAATACATTTGCGTTTCAGATTAGCAGTTTTTGTGATTTCTCTGTCCAGTACTTGCGTAACACCTGTATTGGCTCAAGTTTGCCTCAAGGAATATCCTCATCCAAACTTGGAAGATCATAAAGAAGAATATTCACCGACACAGCGTGTTGCCTCTGTTCGCGGCGATCGCGACTTAACATTAGCTTGGGCTTTACCCGCAGAATTTACCGAAATCCATCCATTTATAGGCAAGGACTATAATCTGGCAGAGCATGAAGGGCTTGATTTTATCCATAGCAGCCCGTTAATTACTCAAGTTTCTGTGCGATCGGCTTCCGATGGCACTGTTGTGTATATTCGTCGTGATTGTCCGCAATCAGATGCATTTGCGCCCAACAGTTTACAGCGAGACTGTGGCAGTGATTGGGGGAATCATATAGTGATTCGGCATCCTAATGGACTATTTACCCGTTATGCTCACCTTTATCCTAATAGCATTCAAGTAAAGGTTGGGCAGAAAATCACTCGTGGTCAGGAGCTTGGCTACATGGGCAATTCAGGTCGCAGTGATATCAGACATTTACATTTTGAGTTAGGTGTGGCAGTTAAGATCGATCCCTGTGGGTCAGCGCAATCTTTTCACTATGTTTACAATCCAGCTACTTATTTGCAATGGGAAAATTTAAAAAACTCACAAGATTTAAATTATGAATAATTTTCCAGAATGAATGATTTTCCAGATAAAGCTACTGACACAGATCGCGATCGCCTCAATCCAAATAGTGTGCATATTCGCGAGATGAATATCGATGACATTGCGCCGATTTTTCATTTGGGCGAACAGCTATTTACCAGTGATCTCTATCCTTAAAGCGGTTTTCAAATTAGCGTGGTACGAGCTTCACATTCGTAACCAATATCTAGCCATTGGTAATGATCGCGATCGCAATCAAAAATTAACTGTGTTTCCAAACCATCTTGAGGATTACCTCAAGAAGAGTAAGTGTTTCCTAGAGAGGTTTCAAGCCGTGAGTCCTCTCTAGAAGCTAGTTTGAAATTAGCCCGAACTGAGGTTACTTAATTGCGATCGCGTGATGGAGTCGGTTCAACGTTAGGTGAATTATTCGGAGAAGGTTTTGAATCTTGAGATGCTGGAGATGGAACTGGTGTTGGATCAGCCAGAATGGGGATTTTGGAGATTACTTCTTCAGGATGACTAGGCGGAATTCCCTCACTGACAATGATATCTTCGATTACTGTCTTGACAATCGGAGCCGCCACGGTGGAACCAAACGCATCATCGCCAACAGGCTCATCAATTACTGCCATCACCACATAGCGAGGTTCTTTGGCGGGGAAAATACCGACAAAACTAGTGATCTTGGCATTGGAGTAACCACCACCTGTAGTCAAAGCTTTCTGTGCAGTGCCAGTTTTTCCAGCAATCCGATAGCCTGGAATACGCGCAGGTAAACCTGTTCCTTTTTCGACAACATTAGTCATCATTTCTACAACCCTTTGAGCCGTAGCTGGCGAAATTACCTGTCGAGGCGTGGCTAATTTGGGTTGATAGTACTCTTCTCCTTCTTCATTAATTAAACCTTTGACCACATGGGGCGTGAGCAATTTACCACCACTGGCGAGGATACCTTGCAATTGCACCATCTGAACTGGTGTGAGTGAGAACCCTTGACCAAAAGAAGCTGTTGCTGGTTCGATCACATATTCAAGGAACTGCTCTTGGGGCTTGAGGGTACTAGGTGTTTCCGATGGGAGATCGATACCAGAGATATCTCCTAGTCCAATTCGCTCTAGCCAACCGTAATAAACTGAAGACTTCATGCGTTGGACAATATGCACCATACCTACATTGCTAGATCGCTCTAGGATTTGGCTAATACTGAGGGGACCAACTGGACCGACTTGATCGTAGTCAAAGTTAGCGACAGGCCAGCCGCCAATAGTTAAAATGCCTTCGTCGTTAAATACAGTGTCAGGCTGAATTGCTCCTGCTTCGAGGGCGATCGCTACATTGAGTGGTTTAAAGGTAGATCCAGGTTCATATAAGTCCGAAACAGCCCAATTTTTGAAGAGTTTGACATCGGACTCATAGTAGCGATTGGGATCGTAGGTTGGCTCAGTTACGAGCGAAAGTAATCCACCATCTCTGGCATCCATGACAATTACTGAGCCACGCTTTGCGCCAAACTTAACCATTTGTTGCTTGAGAATTTGTCTAGCCGTCCGTTGAATGCGCGAATCAATCGTCATTTGCAAGCTTGTGCGATCGCTTTGCAGCATTCCCGCAGGAATACGATTCGGAATTAACTTGCCATTACCATCTTGGGTAACTGCGGGAGATTGATCGGTACGTTCTAATAATTTTTCTTGACTAAGTTCAATTCCCGCTTGACCTCGATGATCGACATTCACATAGCCGAGTAGCTCGGCGGCTAGATCCTGCTGTGGATATAGTCGATGACGCTGCTGCACTAGATCTAAGCCATCTACTCGTAAGTTAAAAATGCGATCGGCATTTTCTTCGGATAGCCAATATTCGACTTGAGTAGAAGTCGTATCCCGACTGAGAATACTGAGTAATTTATCGGCGGGTCTTCTGAGGATCGGGGCAAGCTTTTCAGCGATCACCTCTGGTTTTTCTTTGTAAAGATGGGGATGGGCAAATAATGTGTAGACAGGGCGATCTAGAGCTAAAACTGCACCTTTGCGATCGGTAATCGTGCGGCGGGGGATAAATGGTCGCAAGGTGAACATTTGCTGTCTTCTCGCCTTTTCGAGTAATTCAGATGATGTCACCACTTGTAAAAAAACTAAGCGCACAATCAACCCAATCATCGACAGAGCCAAAATCATCCAGATCAGCACAGTGCGACGTTTAAAAAGATTAATAGTGGCAAGATCTCTAGGCGGAATCGATGGGTTCATGACTATGATTTTGGCGAAATTCTGTCTACAAGAACCGATGTTTGTTAGCGCAGCTTCGCCGCGCTAACAAACATCGATTTTTTATTTTACGGTGAAGCCCTAAGCTCTTGGCAAAGTTGGCGGAAGCGATCGCCACGTTGCTCAAAGTTAGCAAACTGGTCAAAGCTAGCACATGCAGGCGAGAATAGCACAGTTGGCAAGGGCTGACTAGGGTGATTGTGAGCGCGACTATGGGCAATATGGGCGGCCTGTTTGACAGCATTTTCGAGGGTTTCAACGATTTCATAATTTTTAAAACCTACGTCCTTGAGCATTTCAGCAAACAATGATGCAGCTTCGCCGATTAATAATACGCCGATCGCCCTTTGGCGAATTTGCTCTAGCCATGCACTCGCATCACCTTGCTTCGGTTGACCACCCGCAATCAAAACCACAGGGGGCTTTACTGCTTTTAAACCTACTTCGGCAGCATCATAATTTGTGGCTTTGCTGTCGTTAATAAAGGCAATGCCTTCATAAAAGCACACATGCTCAAGGCGATGGGGAACACCTTGAAAATTAGAGATGGCAGTATCGATATGTTCTGCCTCAATTCCAGCCAGTTTGGCAGCAGCCACCGACATCAATAAATTTTGACGGTTATGGCTTCCCAAAAGTGTCCAGTGTGAGATCGGGAAAACTGGCTCACCCCGAAACTTGACCCAACCCTTTTCAATACAAGCACCATCGGCGATCGCCTCCACCACATGATCGTCAATCCCTGTCCAGATCGCTTTTGGCCACATGGCTGCCCCAAAATTCTCCAAGTAGGGATCATTACCGTTAAGGACAATATGGGCGGATTGATGGATTAAGCTAGCCTTAATATCTCGATATGCCTCAAGGGTGTAGTGACGATTAAGATGATCGGGGGTAAAGGTTGTCCAGATGCCAATTTGGGGCTTGACAGTTTGGGTGGACTCAATCTGATAACTGCTTAGCTCTGCAATAATCCAATCAGGCTGAAGTTGTTTCTGCAAGACTTGTAAAGCAATTTCGCAAGCGGGAAAACCAATATTGCCACAGGCGATCGCCTTTAGTCCTGCCGCCTGAAAAATTGCGGTCGTCAAAGATGTCACGGTCGTCTTGCCGTTAGTTCCTGTGATACCCACCCAAGGAATATGCTTGAGGTAGCGCCAAGCTAGTTCGATCTCCCCGATCGTATCAATACCAAGCGATCTCGCTTGTTCCACCGCAGTGCAATCCCAAGGAACTCCAGGACTCACGATGACAAGATCCATGCTTTGTCCCGACTCAACTATTTTGTCAAAGTCAGGAAATCCGCCAAGCTCAACTGCAATTCCTACTGACTCTAAGGCTTGCTTACGTTGCTCTAAGCTAGTGCTTGCCTGACTATCACTAACTGTCACTTGCCAGCCATCAGCTTTGAGCAGTTTTGCCGCAGAAATTCCAGACTGTCCCAGTCCCAGTACATACACTTGATGCATGGCGATCGCTTGATTTGTAAATTTATTAAATTAAAAAGTTAATAGTCAAGGATACATGAGCTTAAGACATAAAACCCAGAAATGATAAGTAGCGCAAAGTGCTACTTATCATTTCTGGGTTTTGGATTAGTCCTAACGTAAGTTCGGGTTAAAACTTTTTTGAATTACGCGATCGCTTAAACCAACAGATAACACCGCCACCAAATATCAGTCCTACGAAAATACTTACAACGAACACCGATCCTATGTAAACCGCAGGATGATAATCTGCTTTTGAGGGAAATTGAGCCACAATAACACCAGCAGCGACTTGACTTGTGCCTAATCCAGTACCAATGGCGAAGATGGTTTGGTTGAGTTTGCGATCGCTTCTGGCTTGTTCGATGTTGATGATACCTTCGATTTTGCGAACGGAGTTTTCGAGGAATTTTTGCTCTGGGCTGAGACTGGCGAGATCGGCTGCGATTTGGTCAATATATTTGTCGGTAACGATCGCGGTAAATTTGTTGAATAATGGCTGATCTATATTTGGCTTGATACCTTCAAATTGTTTAATTTCGTTTTGATAGTTTTTGAGATTGGTTTCGACGGTATTTTTTTGAGATTCTAATTTAATCAGTTCCTTAATTTCGTTTTGATAGTTTTTGAGATTGGTTTCGATGGTATTTTTTTGAGATTCTAATTTAATTAGTTCCTTAGCATACAAGGTCATCGAATCTAAGTTAAATTTTAAAGCTGTTTGTAATGTCGCTAAGTCTATTTCATCAGAAATCTCTGGTTGGGTGTGTTTTAAAATTTCTTCTTTGAGCGTGTTTTTATTTTTGCGGCTGCAAGTATATGCCCAGATAATTTTATGACGATATCCAAATAGGCGAATTAAGTTGCGATAGAGGTCAGAAATTTTTTCACGATCGATAGGAAATTCAGAGGGAAAAAGGCAGATGACTAGATGTTTACTTTGCTTAATATCACCACGACGATCAGAGGGGAGTTGCCATAGCTCAAAGCAACTTGCACCCAAAAGTTGAGCTTCAGTCACTTGTATGTCTTTATCCCAATTTGACTGCTCGAATATTTGCAGTTGTGAGTAGATTTGTTTGGCGATTTCTATTGTTTCTGTTGGATCTTGAGTTGCCGAAGTGAGTTTTGCTGAAACGAACCAAGTTTGTCCAAGGTAATTATCGGACGTTTCGTTATTTTGATTGTGGAGATGGGAGAGGATGTTTTGTTTGATCTGTAAAAAATTTTTTATATCGCAAGGCGCAAAATTTCGCGTATTCTTATCAAGTTTATCGATAGAACAATTAACTTGTAAGGCATAGGTGTTGCCGAGTTTGACGGGATAGTAATAGCCATCATCAAGAGTGCCTTCAAACGGCTCCGAACGCTTTGCTCCTAAGAGTTGTATATAATCCGAGGGTTCTAATTCTGTTTGACTAAATGTCTTTAATTGAGCATTAGATAGTTTATCTCCATAAATTCTTTGCCAAAAGTTCTTGCTGATTTGAGCAATATTATTGTCAACTTGTCCTAATCCTTCAGCAAGGTCGTAGAGAAATAAATCGATTGTCGGATAAATGAGCGAGTTAGAGTTTGTCATTTTATTCTCAATATGGCAAACTAGCTAGAGATTTTTGGGCGGCTTCTACTGAGTTTAGGGATTGTAAAACAGATTTGACAATTCTCAAAAGAGACTTATGATCAATTTTTTTTAGTTTTAGTAACAGTGCTTCAGATTTCGGCAAAAACTCTTCAAGATCTGTTTTATCGAGCTTAGGCGAATCTTCTAATGGAATAAAGCTTCTTTTTTTATCTTCAGAAGATGGTACAAAACCTTTATTGCGCTCTTGAGATGGATCTAGGCTTTCCCAAGCTTCTAAGTATTTCTGTGAAATTGTGGGATGTTTGCTTGCAATATCATCAAGCAGCACAATATTATCAAATAGATTTGTACTGATTTGATTGAGATGAGATTGAGTGTCATCATCTAATTGATATGCTTGATTTGCTAGGGCAAATACAAGTGCTTTGAATGTGTTGGCTTCGTAGTCTTTCATAGTCCTGTTATCGTGAAGGCAGTCCAATAATAGGGATTATTATATTTTAGCTCTGTAGATAGTTTATTCCTATGACGTTTTAGCAATACGATCAAACTATCGTTGGGTGGAAGATTATTAATTTCTTGATCATACCAGTCGATTAGATCTTGACGGGTGACTTTGCGTAACCAATGTTTGGTGGCAGCAAGAGCAACGTCTGCGGATGTGCCTTGTAGGTAGCGACGGTGAAATTCGATCATGAGTATAGCACTGGATATAGACTCAACTGTCCAAAGGGTGCTGACGACGTTGGCAACGCCGCTATACATGAAGGCGCTAACGATACCGACATATTCATCGGTAATGCTCTGGTTGCCAGCGATCGCAGTTTCACAAGCAGATAGACAGGCAAGTTGATAGCTGCTGAGATCGCGATTGTTGTCTTTGTCTTTGTCTTTGAGATTGCCGATCTCTTTGAGGGTGAGGCGATCGCTACCACTGAGGGCGAGGGCGGAGTCGAGCGGGTTGAAAAAGTCATAGTACCCATGCCCTGTAAAGTGAAAGATGGTATGGGGTTGGGGCGTTTGGACGGTGAGTTGAGTAGTGACTTCTTCAAGGGTAGGTTTGTGTTTGTCTTCTTCTAGGCAGGTTGGTACGATATCGACGTACATTCGACAAATTAGTTCCGATTCCACTTCGGCGGCGGTAAGTTTTGCTAGATCTTGCTTTGTGCCGTCTTTCAGTTCGATGGTGCTATGAGGATTTTCGATCATGAGAAGTCGGTTGTAATCTGGCTTTGGTTTGTGGGGCTGTTCTATGCCAACTTTGATGCTGGGTAAATAGGCGATCGCCTTATATTTGGGATGTTCACCAGTAGATTCCAGTTCAAAGAGACTATCTAGAGGATAGAGGTGTAGGTCACGGTGAGGAATGAGAATCAGTCGCTTGCAGTGGGAAAAATCTGCAAGTTTTTTTTCGATGTCGTCAATACGCAGAATGCTCTTAAGCTCGGTAAGGTGGGCTTCCATCTGATCGCGCCAAAAATGCTCTTCTGGTTTCGGTTCCTTTGATTCAGATTTATTTTCCCCTGCTCTATAGTCAGCATAACAATCTTGCCATGCGGTCATCCAGTCTTTTAGTCTGTTAATTTGGTTAAATGTCTCACTGTCGTCGGTATTGTCTGTGGGTAAAGTAAGTGTAATTTCAGAAGATGCGTTGGGAGCGAGAATGAAGGTAGTAAGGGCGTTGTCGCTGAGATGCCAATAGATAATCGCAGTTTCGGGCTTTTGTTTTAGGAAGTCGCACATTTCCGAATATTTGGGGCTTGATTCGGGGGTATCCGCTAAAAGCCCCTCTCGCATAAAGATGTTTTTATCTTCTTCAGCAAGTTCAAGAGCTTCTTTTAGTTTGCCTTGTTGGATATATAAGCTTACAGTCAATTCATTAAAATATGGTTTGAACTTCTTCTCAAGCCGTTTTTTACGCTCTTCCGATATATTCTTTTTCTCTAGCCAAGATTCTCTAAAACTAGTCCCTTTTCGTAATATTCCTTCTACTATTTTGTTGCGCCGTAATGATAGAAGTACACGTATCAATTCTTTTAGAGTCTCTAGATACAATGTTTCAAGCTGTGCTGCTGCAAAGGCTTTCAATGCATTGTTGTAGCTACGAAAAGATTTACGCCAAAAAGGGAAAGGACTTGTTTGGCTACGTCCATGTAAATAATGAGCATTGCCTATAGCACGATGTAGCTGTCCCCACCCTTCTGGATCAATGTCTTGGTTAATATATTTGAATCCTTCGTTAATAGAAGCAATTCTTCCAAGATAGCCGCGCAGATCGAGTGCTGGACTTTGCGTATCTTTGGGTAAAGGATTGTCAAATAATTCCCGAAGTGCATCTTTCTTTCTATCATCACTTTTTAAAGCCGCAATACCTCGACTAATCCATGCTTGCCATAAATTTCCTTTTGTAATCGTCAATGCGCGATCAAAGGATGTTATCGCTTCTTCATGCCTTCTTAATTTAGTTAGGGTAGCTCCTCTATCATGCCATGATATAGCGTCGCAGGGATTCATACTGAGGGCTTCATCGTAGCATTTTATAGCCTCGTCATATTTTCCTGATTTATCTAGAGACATTCCTTTACCATTCCGAGCTTTATCATATTTGGGATTTATACTGATGGCTTCATCATGGCATTTTATAGCTTCTTCATATCTTCCTAAATTAGTTAGGGAATCTCCTTTGTTATACCAAGCTTTATCAAACTTAGGGTTTATCCTGATGGCTTCAACGTAGCATTTTATAGCCTCTTTATGTTTTCCTAAACTAGCTACAGAAACTCCCTTGTTAAACCAAGTAACCGCATCATCAGGGTTTATCCTGATAGATTCAACGTAGCATTTTATAGCCTCTTCATATTCTTCTAAAACAGCTAGGGAAACTCCTTTTTTAAACCAAGCTTCTCCTCTTTTTAACCAAGCTTCATCAAGTTTGGGATTTATACTGATGGCTTCAATGTAGCATTTTATAGCCTCTTCATATTCTTCTAACGTGGCTAGGGAAACTCCCTTTTCAAACCAAGCTTTATCAAACTTGGGATTTATACTGATGGCTTCAACGTAGCATTTTATAGCCTCTTTATATTCTCCTGATCTACCTAAGTAATTCCCTTTGTTATACCAAACATTCGCGTAGTGAGGATAGATACTGATAGAGCGATCATAGCATTTTATAGCTTCTTCATCTCTTCCTAATTCAGCTTGGCAAAGTCCTTTGAGACTCCAAGCAGTCGCATTAGTCGCATTATCGGGATTGATGCTAATGACGCGATCAAAGCATATTATCGCCTCTTCATATCTTTTTAGTTCATATAAGGAATATCCTCTATCCATCTCGGTATTGACGATCTCAATCGCTCTACTTAAAGATATTGCTCTTTCATTAGATTCAATCGCCTCATCAATGCGATTGAGATTTTGTAGTGCCATCCCTCTGTTGATCCAAACATCAAAATTATTAAGCTTGAATGCAATAGCCCGATCAAAATAGTCCAAAGCTTCCTGATACTTACCTGCTTGGAGTTCTACCAAACCTTTTTGGTAAAACCTCTCAGCCTCAGAATTCTGCCCCTCATCTACTTCCTTCAGTTCAACCACACTCACAACCTGCTCAACTGGTATATTTCCCATCTCCAACCCAATCCCCTGAGCCACCACACCCAACTCCCCACACCCAATCTCCCCCAATCGCACCAACTTCCCCGCCAAATCAGGATTCGCAGGTTCACTCAACAAGCGATCGCCATACCCCCGCAACCAAACCATCATCTGCCGATCGCCACAGCGATCGCCCAAAAATTTTAACAACCTCTGCTCATCCCAACTCACCGCCACACCTTGCAGAACTTGCAAAAACAACTGCTCATATTCGCGATCGGTTAACGGCGCAAGAGACGGCGATCCGTCCGACTTACCACCAAAGAAACCATTCAACCAACTCATCACGCACTAGCCTCGCTATAAGCTCCTAAAATTGCAGCGATTTAATAGGTCAAAATTCTCCATTTCAACTAATCGTAATGACCTGCGATCGCAAATATATAAACGTACTTATCATCGAATTTATAGACGAGTCGATCTTTTTGAGAAATTCGCCTCGACCATAAGCCAGACAGATTATGCTTTAACGGCTCTGGTTTACCTATACCCTTAGCAGGATCATCCCGCAGTAACTCTTTGATAATTTTACAAAGATTCTTGTGAAGATTCTTATCTGAGATCTTGCACCATTCCTAAAAGAGTTAAGTGGGAATGGGTTTGAGAATAATTTCAAAGCCATGACGAGCAGCAATATCGGCACTAATTTGAAGATACCTGAGAAGTTTCAACCAAAGGAC
>NZ_JAYGIF010000154.1:0-42495 GCF_034931345.1 Pseudanabaena sp. CCNP1317
GCATAATTTTGAGTTTAAGAGCTTTAGTTTTAACTTCTACTCGTTGGGAGCAATTCTGGGACAATCTCAATCAGTATGGGTTTCCTGCTGCTGTCTAATAATTGTATTGTATTGAGGTCGCACCCTTTCTCAGGGCGAACAACTCGCGGAATTTTGCGAAAATGGACGAATGAGTCGGGTCACTATCGTCCTCCTGCGGATGCTAGAAGTAATGCTTGTCTTCCTGAGGAGAAGTTTCAATTAGGGCAGTTTAGAAGTTTGTTCAGTGTCGAATTTTAGATAGGCTAGGAAAATCATTATGACAAGTTCTATAGATTTGCAAAATCATAATTCTCAAGCTTTGATGAGCCTATCAGAAGATCAACAGTTTGAGCATGTTTGTCTGTTGCTTGAAAAAGATATTGTTGAGGCGCTAAGGGTTGCTAATTCTACACTTAAAAGTAAGAAATATTTTCAGGATTTGCTGGAAAGAGGGTTAGAGGTTGCTGATGCTAGTGAGATTGAGGTTTGGCTGAGGTATCTAGTTCCTAGGTTGGGAATGCGATATGTGATCAATGTGCTTGAAGGTAAGTTGATTGAGCGATCGCAGCAGGTGAAAAAGGCTATGTATTGGTTGCCAAAGTTTTTAAATAGGGCAAATGATAAAGAGGTGAATTTGTTTAGAGGTTTGGAGAATAAAATTCTTAAATCATCAGTAAGTCGCGTCACTGTATGACTTTTGACTGGTACTATGATGTTATTTAACCGAGAAATAAATTTAAAGTCAAAAAGTTGTTAGAACTAAGAACGAGGTATATCTTTGGAAGCTAAGTTGAAACACCTTGAGATGGTTCAAAGCGTTATAAACCGAATGGCAGGAAATTCTTTTTTGATTAAGGGTTGGAGCGTTACTTTGACATCGGCACTTTTTGCACTTGCCGCCAAGGATTCAAATTCATTCTTTGTATATTTAGCCTATTTCCCATGTGTAACTTTTTGGTCTCTAGATGGTTATTTTCTTCGTCAAGAAAGACTTTATCGGAAGCTCTACCAAGTAGTTGCAAAAAAGAAAATTGACGATATAGACTTTTCTATGAACGCCGATGTTTATGAGGACAAGGTTGATTCTTGGTTTTCAACTTGCTTCTCAATAACGCTTAAGATTTTTCATGGAACTATCTTCAGTACAATTATCATTATCATAGTAATTATTGCAGCAACAGGAGGGAAATAATGGCTAGACGAGTATTCTTCAGCTTTCACTATCAACGCGACGTTTGGCGCATAAATCAGATTAGAAGTATTCCTAACATTACAGGCTGTGCAGCAGCTGGATTTCAAGATGCCTCACTTTGGGAAGATGCTAAAAAAAAGGGTGATGCCAACATTAAAAGAATGATTGACAATGCACTCTACAACACTAGCGTCACTGTTGTTTTCATTGGAAATCAAACTGCGAATAGAAAATATGTCAACTATGAGATTGAACAGTCTATTGCGCGTGGTAATGGAGTGGTTGGAATACAAATTCACCATTTATCAAATCATTATGGACAAAGCGATCAACCAGGTGCTACCCCAAAACTGATTCTAGAGCATGGCTTTAAGGTCTATAAGTACTTTAACTATAAAATGTTGGCTGATAGAATTGAAGAAGCTGCGGAGATTGCACAAGCTAGGAAGATTAAGAAGAATTTGCGTAGTTTGGGCTTATTAAGCCAAAAGCTTCCTCTTACAGCTAGAGCTATGTACAGGCGAAATGATTAACCTTGTTTGTCAAAGTTTTTGGGTTTTAGGCGATCGCGGGTTTTTAAGATTGAGTTGAGGGGTGATCGCTTTTTGATGGGTTGCGATTGAGGCGATCGCAGGTTGTTGAGATTGAGTGGAGAGGAGATCGCTTTGCTATGGTCAAAAATTAGGTCGGCGCAATGATGCTGATTAACCACAGCATATTTCACGTAAGCACTTACAAAAATCAACTGATTCTTCATGTCTTCAGCAGATTTTTTGTTAATCAAATTTATGAATAGTGCTTGAATAGATCTGCTATGGAACCAGAATAATTCCACTAAGTAGATGGGCATAATTAATTACAAACCCAAACCTGTAAAGTTGCGCCCCTGCGGGGCGCAACTTTACAGGTTTGGGTAATTTATTCTGCACAGGTACTTATGCTCTAAATACCAGTTCACAAAAGTTTGGTCACACTTTTGTGTATTAAAAACCAAACCCAATAAGGGTAATACCAAGACACACAATGACATATAGCGCTCCTAAATGAGTTGTAAGATTTTGAAAGTTGTGAGAGTGCGCCCCTTTGGGGCGCACTCTCACAACCTATTTAGGATTGCTATAGCAAAACTTTCTTTGCAATATGATTTGAAATCCCAAATTTCTAGCTTTCACGAATTTTATAGTATTTCTGAAAACCACGATAAAATCTTAGATCAGTTGTAACAAATTTCTTAGAAATCCCGATCGCATGATTTTCCCTGAGTATTCTGACTTTATTGAGCTTGCTAGCAAAGGTAACTTTGTACCTGTATATATGGAACTGGTTGCCGATCTTGATACGCCTGTTTCGGCTTGGTATCGTGTCTGTCAAGGTCAACCCTACAGTTTTTTATTAGAGTCAGTGGAAGGCGGCGAGAGGCTTGGTCGTTATAGCTTATTGGGTTGCGATCCTCTATGGGTACTAGAAGCAAGAGGCGATCGCACCACGCAGACATTTCGTGATGGCACAATAAAGGAATTTATAGGCAATCCCTTTCAGCATTTGAATAATTGCCTTGCACCGATCCATCCTGTGCATTTGCCACAGTTGCCGCCCAGTTTAGGGGGACTATTTGGATATTGGGGCTATGAGTTAATTAATTGGATCGAGCCGAAAGTACCTGTATTTTCTTGCCAAGAGGGAGACACGCCTGATGGGGTGTGGATGCAAGTGGATAGTTTGCTAGTGTTCGATCAGGTCAAACGTAAAATTTGGGCGATCGCCTATGCAGATTTAAGTACTGGCAATGATCTGGAAACTGCCTATAAATCAGCTTGCGATCGCTTGACGGTGCTGGTGGATAAACTGCGATCGCCGCTGGATCGTCACAAAACAGCGATTACTTGGACAAACCCCCGCTTGCAACCTCCTGTGAGTTACACCAGTAACGTTACTCGCGAAAAATTCTGTCAAGCTGTGGAAAAAGGCAAGGAGCATATTAAGGCTGGTGATGTCTTCCAAGTGGTGCTTTCACAAAGATTGACAACAGAATTTAAGGGTGAGCCATTTAGCTTGTATCGTTCTCTGCGAGTAGTAAATCCTTCGCCTTACATGGCATTCTTTAACTTCAAAGATTGGCAGCTAATTGGCTCTAGCCCTGAAATTATGGTCAAAGCGGAAGTAATCGATGGTGTCTCGCGTACAGTCCTCCGCCCGATCGCTGGAACGCGCCCTAGAGGGGCAACACCGACGGAAGATGCCGAACTAGCCAAGGATTTACTTGCCGATCCGAAGGAAGTTGCCGAACATGTGATGCTCGTAGATTTGGGCAGGAACGATCTCGGTCGTGTTTGCAAAAGTGGCACGGTGAAAGTCGATGAATTGATGTCGATTGAGCTTTATTCCCATGTGATGCATATCGTCAGCAACGTCATTGGCGAAATTCGTCCCGAAAAGACAGCTTGGGATTTGCTTCAGGCTTGCTTCCCTGCGGGTACGGTAAGCGGTGCGCCAAAGATTCGAGCCATGGATATTATCCATAACTTAGAAGGCGATCGCCGAGGTACTTATGCTGGAGCCTATGGCTACTATGACTTTGAAGGTCAGCTAAACACAGCCATCACGATTCGGACAATGGTAACGAAGGATGGAACGGCTAGTGTTCAGGCGGGTGCTGGTGTGGTAGCTGATTCTGATCCTGAGAAGGAATATCAAGAAACCTTGAATAAAGCAAAGGGAATGTTGGAGTCTCTGCGCTGTTTGGGATAGTGAATAAATGAGAATGCGATCGCTCAAATCTATTAGTTGAGATTAATGGTGATCGCATTTATCCGATGCAATTGAGTCTGACAAGATAGATTTAGAGCAGAGACTAACGAAACTAGAACGCAAAAGAGCAGAAAGAGATAAATTTAGCGATCACTATTTATCTCTTTGATGATTAGAGATCGCAGTTTGTGAAGTGACTTGATCAACTCTATCGGTTATAACTATTATTTTAATAAGCGACCTCCAAAATCCAACATCGGTTGAGAGTAAAAGAGCGATTTTATTAAACTAAATGATTATGAATCGAGCCTTTAGGTAGTTCGTCATAATCCCCGTCCCAAGAGAATCTCAAACGATTTTTGTAGACACCTTGATAGTTAAAAAGATCTAAAAGAACAAGCTCTAAATACCACAAACTTAAGCGCCAAGACTGTTTTCTTATATTTGTGGGATGTACTTTTTTCTTTTGGTTAAGATGCGTAAGCCTATTACGAACTTCCGTAATTGCCTTAGGTATACTAATTTTCTTTCCCTCAGCAAATTTTAGCAGGTCAGTAATATACTCCAATTTAGTATCAGTGTGACTTGTAGGAAGTTTTGACATTTCAAAAAGCTTCACTAGTTTCTTATCAGCAGAATCATTAATATATTTACCGATTCGATGTTCATATAAAAGTTCAAGGGCTGAATGAGTCAAGATGATTGAACCTTCAATAGCTCCTGCCTGAAGGTTACTTTCTACATACCAGTGAATAGCAAGTTGTAGTGGCTGCTGCCAATCTGAATCTTCCCAAAGATTCATAAATCCTACAAAAGCTTCTGTTAAATTTTCAGGTCTTTGAACTGGGAACCACGAAGTTATATTTCGTTGGTATGCGGATGCTGTAGAAGAATACCAAATTTCCCATGTAGGAATATTTTCAGCATTAAAACCAATAGGCAGTAAAAGTCCTACCCATAATCCTCTAGCAAATGATAGAAAAGATGATAAACCACTTAAAATATCTAGTGCTTCTTCAGAGGTAAATGTATGTTTGTTGCTCTTTTCAAGTTTAGCTACATGGGTAATTGCATATCCGCCATCATCTTCTAGAGAGTTAGTCAGTTCTTTGATTTTTTCTACTGGAGCAATCGTTATTTTCCATCCATTTGATTCTAATAAAAGCTGACAGCTATGAAAATTTGTGAGGTGAAATATTACATAGGAAAGATTTGAATTAGAAGTGATAACAGCAGGCTCATGTAAAAAGCCTGAAACCTCTGTTTTTATTCCTACCGATAATTGATATTTAGTGGCATTAGCCTTACAGGAAACCTTTAAATTGACCAATTCTAAAACATGTGGTTTTTCATAATTAAACGCAACACTATCGTTAGATTCAAAAGAATATTTGATTCTTGTTGTGGGAAACCAATTAAGTTTTACGACTCCAGTTCCATGAGCTACGATATCCCGATCTCCTTGTTTTCCAATAAATTTCATGTCTCCTTCGTAGAGAGTCAATGGTTGGTTTATCTCCTCTGTTACATATACTGGAGTTAGTGATTGAGGATCAATACTCATTTGATTACATTTTTGATTTTTTTGTATTTAACTATGACAATAATCTTTGTTTTATGAAAATTCAAGTAAGAGCAGCAAATTTTTTGTGCAGAGGGGTATTCCTTAGGAATTTGAGATCGCGAAATTGCTCATGTGAGGGCGATCGCATAAACTAGAATGTAATCAATAAATACAGGTAATTAAGCAATGCAAATTACAGTTGATATTCCCGATGAATTTCTACCAAAAATCAAACAAACAGGCTTCTCCCTGCAAGAAATTGTTGCGAAGGCAGTTCAGCAATATCTTAATAGTGAACCAACTCTACTACAAACACAAACTTGGCAACTATGCGGTAAACTGCAAATTTCACAGCTAAAAGAAACGAATATCGTCGATGTTTCCACTATTGAAACAAACTATGCTGAACAGATTGACGATATTTTGTATGGGAATCTCTCATGTTAGAAGTTATTCTTGATACATCAGCACTTATAGCCTTTTTTGTCGGCTCAGAAAAACACCATAAAGCAATACGCGATTACTTTTTCGCCAATCCTAAAACAAAATGGGTAATCATCTCAACGGTCTTTGATGAAACCGTCACTTGGCTTCGTGTCAAAGTTTCTATTAAAGACTCAATCACTATTGGTCATCTATTACGAAACGAACATCGTTATATTGCTCTATCTGAGATGGATGATACATGTGTATGGGAATCATTTCAACGGTACAATGACAAAACATGGAGTTATACAGACTGTTCACTATTAGTTATGTCTCAACGATTAGAGATACCTACCATTGTTTCTTTTGATGAGCATATTCGTCAAATGAGTGGGCTAGGAGTTAATTGTGTACCGTTAATTTGAGAACCTATGAAATACACAATTACACTGCAATGGTCTGATGAAGATAAATGCTTTGTTGTTTTCTTGCCAGACTTTACCAACATCAACCAACCTTGCACTCATGGCAAAACCTATTCTGAAGCACTACAAAATGCTAAGGAACTGATCGAAATTCTAATAGAGCTTGCGATCGAAAAGAATGAACCATTACCGAAGTATAAACCATATTACTATGGCAAAATCTCAGAATGATTAAGTGGGAAATTACTCATGTGAAGGCGATCGCCTAAACTAAGATTTAAGCTTGATAAATATTACAAATAGAACTTAGCCAGACTTTACTGAATATTAACTAAATGATAAAACCTCTATTGATTGTTGGCAGTGATACGGGTGTAGGGAAGACTGTTTTAACAGCAGCTTTAGCGGCTTATTGGTTGACCTATCGCGATCGCAATGTATCTCCAACCGAACCTAGTAAATCTCTCGGTATTTACAAGCCTTTGCAATCAGGAGAAGGCGATCGCGAGTTTTATAATCAGACTTTTAATCTTTCGCAAACCCTTGCCGAAATTACACCTTTGTATTTTGAAACGCCGATCGCTCCTGCGATCGCGGCTTATAAAGAAGGAAAACCCATCGATTTAGGGATAATTTGGCAACAGTTCCAAAAATTGCAACAACAGAAGGAATGCCTATTAGTTGAGGCTATGGGTGGTTTAGGCTCACCAATTACCGATGAGTATATCGTGGCAGATTTGGCGCGAGATTGGGCTTTAGATACTATTTTGGTTGTGCCTGTGCGTTTAGGTGCGATCTCTCAGGCGATCGCCAATGTAGCTTTGGCGAATATGCAAAAGGTGAAGCTCAGAGGGATTGTGCTGAGTTGTTCTCAAGTTTATTCTACGGAAGAGATTGAAGAACTTGCTCCGCCACAGATGATTTCGCGACTTGCTTCGGTTCCCATTTTAGGCATTCTGCCTTATATTAAGGATTTGAGCGATATTGCACAATTGGCGCTTGCGGCTTCAGAGTTAGACATAGAAAGAATTCTGATTTAGTAAAGGCGATCGCATAGTAAGGCACATTACTAGTGATATAAATGAAGCTATGTATGATCGCCTTACTCCTATAGCTTTTCTCAAGCAAATTTCTGCCGATCACCAAGATGTTGATCGCGGTGAAATTGTGGCGACTTTGGGCGATCGCTCGATTACCTTGGGGCGCGATCCTAGTTGTGAAGTGGCGATCGATATCAATATCTATGGCTCAGTGTCGCGCCGCCATGCTGAAATTCGTCCTCTTTTTGCGGATCAGAACAAACGTCAAGATGCTATGCGAAAGTTTGTGGGGTGGGAAATTTGCGATCTTGATAGTGCTAACGGCACATTTATCAACGATCACCGTTTGTATAGCTGCTATCTACTCAAACATGGCGATCGCATCCAACTAACTAAAGATGGTCCCCAATTTGTATTTGAATTAGAGGCTAGTCCCGACACAACTTTAGAAACAGATGTTAGGGAACGTCCGCGATCGCAGATTACCAGCATTACCCTCACGAAACTCTTACCAATTTTCTCCACGGGAAATGATTTGTGGAAAAAAGCCTATCTCTTACCAGGGATTGCGACAGTGGGATTTGTGGTATTGATGTTTGCTTTTTTGGGGCAACCGCAATTATTTAACCTCACAATTTCCGTATATATCAGCCTTGCCGCCTATTATTTTGTCTATCAACTTTGTGGCAAAAATAAACCTTGGTGGATCATTTTAGGCGCAGCGATATTTACAGCATTGATTCTCAGAAGTCCCATTTTAAATATTTTTTTCTGGTTCTTTTACAAGGTTTTACCAGGGACTGCACCAACGGGGCAAGTTAGCTTTATCAGTGTTTTGATTGCGATGTTTTTTGGGGCGGGCATGATGGAGGAGTTGCTCAAAGCTTTGCCAGTGTTTGCGCTCTGGTTTTTAGGGTTACGTCTGGGGAAAAAATGGCGATCGCGTGTGGGTATTAGCGAACCTTTAGATGGAATCTTAATTGGTGCAGCTTCAGCAGTGGGTTTTACGCTGACGGAAACCTTGGGCTTATATGTACCGAGTATTATTCAGAGTGTAGCAAATCAAGCGGGTGGTGCTGAGATTGCGGAACTGACTGGTTTGCAATTATTGATTCCCCGTGTACTTGGTTCAGTAGCTGGTCATATGGCATATAGCGGTTATTTCGGCTATTTCATTGGATTGAGTATTATGAAACCTTCCCTCCGTTGGCAAATTCTCACTATTGGATATCTCAGTTCGGCTTTCCTTCATGCCCTTTGGAATACGAGTGCCTTAGTCAGTTTTTGGCTATTGGCAATAGTGGGCGGTCTTTCCTATGCATTTCTTGTGGCAGCAATTCTCAAAGCCCATAGTTTTTCTTCTAAGGTATAGAGATCTGGTGGTAAGGATTCTGCGATTTAATAAACTGCTCCTATTGACGATAGACATCGCTTTCAAAATTTATCTTAACGTGAGTTCGATATAGCCATTTGCGGCGTGCTTCGCACGCCGCAAATGGCGAAAAATGGAAAGAATCGCTTAGCGATTCTTTCCATTTTTCGCTTTCGTCGAAATGACGTTATCTTAACGTGTGTTCGGGATAAGCTACAAAATTTTAGGAGCCAAAACAGTAAAACCCTCGCTTCGCGAGGGTTTTACTGTTTTGGCTCCTAAATAGGGTTCGTGCAGCGAACCCTATTTAGGAAGTGATTTGAAATTAACCCGAACTGAGGTTATCTTATGGCTCGATTAATCGATAGTTACTGTGTGTCTCTAAGCGTAACTACTCAAGCGTTATAAATCTGAGTCAGCAGATCTTGAGACATGGGGTTAGATTGCGGGAAGTTTTGACAGCATTATAGATCGCTAGATTAATTGTTGGGCAAGTCAGCCAAGCGATCTCCTATAGATTCATTAATTCAAAAAATGATAGGGTGGCAGAGCATTACTCCATGAGATCTGCCAATGGGAATGTTGCTCTTCCCACGATCGCAAGGCTACTTGTAAATCCTCAACCTGCGATCGCGGCAACAATGCATAAACGCGCACATCCTCTGAGCCTTGAGTTTCCACATGCTGAAATTCAGGCTTATAGAGATCAGGGTTTAAGTTATCCGTAATCGTCTGGCGATAGTCGAGAACCTCCTCTTGTAACTGCGATCGCCATTGTTCCTGTTGCAAATATTGCGATCGCTTAGCTAGGAGATAATCCTTACCTTTGAGGTTCGTAGCAGCTTCCACTTTGGGGGCGATCGCTGAACCAGTAATTAGAAATTCGGCATAGCCATCTAGTCTATCCAAACTTGCTAATAGTCTTTCTGATTCTGTTTGCAAATAAGTTTCCAAAGCCGCAATGGAAACAAACGCCGTTCCAAAACGCAAAGGTAAAAGCGTGCGCTCATTAAACAACTCACAAACTAGGCGATCGTGTTGAATAATTACTTGCATCAGAGATGGCTCTGGCAATAGTTTCAGCGCATCAATATCAATGTCTGGCTCGATCGCCGCAATCAGGCGATCGCATTGCAAATATTGAATAGGTTTACCTGTAATTCCCAACGGTCGCTCATCTAGTGCTGGCGCAAGCAAAATCGCAAAAGTATAAAGCATTTTTTCCTTTTTCCTTTTTCCTTTTTCCTTTTTCCTTGGACAAAGGTTATCTTCGGAGCTTAATCTGTTTGGGAACTTTGATCTCATGGGTCTTATGGAAGTCATCTTGCACTTTTGCGGTCAAGCTTTTGGAAACACGCTGCACAATGAATCCCAACACACTATCACCTGTTTTCTGAATCATATCCTTAGCCAATTGCTGAATAAAAGCAGGAAAATGTAGGGAAACCGTAAGATGTAAATCCCATTCAATCGAGGTGATGATTGGGTTATTGCCTAGCTTTTCTCCTGCTCTTAGTTCCAGTTTCTTCTCCTCTAAGCGCATCTCCGCTTGGAAATCCACTTCATAGCCCTGTGGTTTCTGCTCAGGAATTGGAATCGTCACAATCCGATAAACGCAATTATCATCGGGGGGTAGCAAATTTAGCCCCACTCTGGCATCCACCTGAAACCCCAAAGCTCCGACTTTGCCAATCCCCATCGCATAGCCAGTGTTACCAATTGGCTCAGCCTTAAAAGGATGAGCGCATCGACGAAACCAACCCTGATGGGCATCAAGATATTTCATCACAGTTGTTTTGTCAGCCAACAGATCCATGTTGCCAATGTAATGATTATGAAAATGTTGGAAATCAGAGCTTGGGGCATCTTTGGGGGTTAAATTTTTGCCATCCTTGGGATCAGTCTGATCGTCAGGATCTTGAAGATCAAACTGAGAATCGTCAATATTGCCATACTCGGCTAGCATGGCGGCTTCCTGTTCAGCCGTTAACACAAACTCAGAATCATCATCCCCTGTTGACTCTGAAATGAAATCTTGATTTGCAGGCGATCGCATTGGTTCTTGCTGCATGACGGATATCCTAAAATTGCTGATGCGCTAGTTGTTAACTATTTCCATCATAATAGTCTTAGAAGTTCGATTAGGGAAAGCATATGGCTCCGCGTACAGCAGTGATGGAAGCCGTCGAAAAGCTCAACTATCGGGTCACGATAGGTGATGTGGCGGCACAGTCTGGACTTGATCTCAATACAGCACAGCGCGAAGTGCTGGCACTTGCCTCGGAAACTGGTGGCAATCTCCAAGTTGCCGAGTCGGGCGAGGTAGCCTACAAATTTGCGCCAAATTTCCGTCAAGTCCTTGTCAGTCGTTCATTTTGGCTACAGGTCAAAGAATGGCTCAAGGGTGCTTGGAAATGGGTGTTTTACGCAATTCGGATTTCCTTTGGCATTTTGCTGATTGTCTCGATTTTGATCGTGGTACTGGGCATTATTGCCGCGACGATCGCCATCCAAAGTCAAGGACGCAGCGACAATGATCGCGATGATCGCCGTAGCGATAATCGCGGCGGTGGCGGTGGATTTATTTGGCTCGGCGGGTGGGGCAATCCTTTCGGCAACCCATTCATCATGTTTGATCCTTACTACTACGAGCCAGAACAGGTTCGTCAACGTGATCCCAATGAAATGGGCTTTTTAGAAAGCGTATTTTCATTTTTATTTGGTGATGGTAACCCTAACTCTGATCTCGAAGAACGCCGTTGGCGCGAGATTGCGACCATGATTCGCAGCAATAACGGTGTGGTTGTCGCTGAGCAAATTGCGCCCTACCTTGATGAAACTAGCCGTCTAGAGGGTGATGAATATTTTGTGATTCCCGTCCTATCAAAATTTAACGGGTTCCCCGAAGTCAGCGATGCAGGAACCCTTGCCTATAAGTTTCCTGAATTACAAAAAGTTGCCTCCGAGCGCAAAGCCAAGACTACCAGTTCTTATTTGCAAGAAAAACTCTGGAAATTTAGCCAAGCCCCTCACGGCAAAATTGCTTTAGCGATCGGTTTAGGCATTTTTTATCTAGTCGCCTCGCTATATCTAGGTAGTCTGCTCAGTAATCCTAGATTAGCCACATCTCTGGTGGGATTTTTAGGTTTTATCAAAGCCGCCTATGGTTTCTTGCTAGGTTATGCCATCTTGTTCCTGTCTACGCCTTTGGTGCGCTATTTTGTGTTGCAGTATTTGAATGGCGGAATAAGCGATCGCAACCAAAAACGGGCATCCCGTGCTGAGCAATTAAAAAATGCATCATCAACTCTGCGCGAAAAGCTAAATTTTGCGCGTACTTTTGCCATGAAGCAAGAGGCGATTGATCAAAATAATCTTGCCTACACCACTGAGCAAGATTTGGCGGATCAAGAATATGCCAAGATGCTCAAAGAAAATAAAGATAAATAACCTCAGTTAGGATTAATTTCAAACCATCTCCTAGATAGGGTTCGCGCAGCAGACCCTATCTAGGAGCCAAAACAGTAAAAGTCTCGCTTTGCGAGGCTTTTACTGTTTTGGCTTTTAAAATATTAACTAACGCCAGTTTTCGCCATTTGCGGCGTGCTTCGCACACCGCAAATGGCAAAAACTGGCGTTAATTACAAACCAAAACCCGTAAAGTTGCGCCCCACAGAGGCGCAACTTTACGGGTTTTGGTAATTTATTTTGCACAGATCCTTAAATTCTGACAACTAGCTTCCCAACCCAATATTGCGGTCTTGCGCTCCAATCCCCAGCGATAGCCACCTAACTCACCCGATTCTCGAATGACGCGATGACAGGGAATGATGAAACTAATGGGATTGCTGCCAACAGCATTACCGATCGCTCTGGCAGCATTAGAACGACCAAGCGATCGCCCTAAGCCCTGATAAGTGGTAATCCCTCCAAAGGGAATTCGTAGCAAAGCTCGCCAGACTTGGATTTGGAAGTTAGTGCCTTTGACGTAGAGAGTGAGGGGTGGTTGACTAACAGTATTCAGATTAGGAAGATTGCTAAATAAACGATCGCTAATTGGTTGGGTAATTTTGCAATCGTAAATAATTTCCGCCTTAGACCATTCCTCTCGCAGCATTAATGCGGCAGATTGATTATCCATTCCATCGAGAAAATGTAAATTACAGATACCTCGCTCTGTGATGGCAATCAAGCAATCACCAAACATGGTTTCATGGATACCAAAGCAAATCTGTAAATCCGCACCACCAGTTTTAAACTCGTGCGGTGACATCGCGTCGAGGTTCACAAATAAGTCATGCAATCGCCCCGCACTAGATAACCCCATATCTCCCATCAATTCCAATAGGTTCCTAGTTTCTGCAATTTTGGACTTAGCATATTCCACCGTCAGATATTGCAAAAATCGCTTAGGACTAATCCCCGCCCATTTGGTAAACAAGCGCTGAAAGTGATATTCGCTCAGATGTACCTGTTGAGCGATCGCAGCGAGGTCTGGCTGTTCCCGATGGTTTTGACGGATAAAGGCGATCGCTTTTGCCATCAGTTCATAGGTAGCGCGATCGCTCATATTCTCATCTAGAAATTTGTCCATCGGGGAGTTCATAGTCTGCAACATGAGGGTTTACTCTCAATTTAGCAATGATTTGATATTTACAGCAATTGCCGATCAAACGAGCCACAAGAAAAAAATGAAAGCCTTGCAAAGCAACGCTTTCATTTTTTTTCTTGGTTTGGATTTGAGCGCAAAGCGCTGTAAACTAACCATTCCTTGCGATCTCCTAGAATTCTAGTAAACTAACTTCATTTCGACGAAAGCGAAAAATGGTAAGAATCTCTAAGCATTTTTTACTATTTTTCGCCATTTGCGGCGTGCTTCGCACGCCGCAAATGGCGATATCGAACTCACGTTAAACTAAGTAGCTAGGCATAAGTAAACTAAAAATCTAGAAGCTATCCCGCCCGCTACGCGGGCGGGATAGCAATCCTAAATAGGTTTGCTATAGCTACTGAGATGTATCTGAAGAATCAATGGATGAGATCTCCTCTGGCTCATTGTCAAATGGAAGAAGGTATCTCTGGATTTGTTCACCAATCTTTTCATTACCCGCAGTTTTGGATATAAAAGCTGTTGCACCGACAAATTTAGATCTTAGGCGATCGAATAACGTATCATTACTAGTCAAAATCAGAATAGGGGTATCTTTAAACTCTGGTATGCGGCGAATTTGAGTGCAGAGTTCATAACCACCAACAATCGGCATCACCAAATCTAAAATAATCATCTCTGGCTTCAGTTCAACCAGTAGTGGTAATACATTAATTGAATCTCGAATGCCTAAAAAGCCAAACCCAAATCCCGTAACTATCTGTTCGATGGTTGCACATACTTGATTGCTATCATCAACGCAGGCAATCAGAGGACGAGCCATCAGGTTTAATTTTTTCTGCGGTGAGCTACTTTCAGACAATTTGGTTTGCTCATTTCTTGCCGCATTTAGCGAAAAAGAGGCGACAGGAGATTCGATATCCTGAACTTCCACTAGCCCAACCATACCGCGATGATAATATGCCATCAATGACTGTACAAGGTTAAGCAAATCCTTCTTCATCCATGTTGATAACTCCCGCAGCGATCGCCTACCATCAAGAATCGTAATCAAAGTTTTGTAAGTGAGTTCTGAAGCTTCCTCTTTAAGTTGTGATGGTCGCTTGATCCAAGGAGCAAGATTTGGCGAAAAATCGGCGATTCCTGCTTTGCGCCATGTTAACCATTTTTGGTGAGCTTGATTAATTGCATGTTCCGCATGGATCAGAGCAATCACTGGGGTAATCTCATCTTCAAAATCACAGTAATAGGTAATCTTCTCATTTGCCGCACATTGGATAATATCAAACAGTACCTCCTGTACAAAACCTTCAATAATCGGCGTGATTTGCTCACGGGATAAGACCAAGCGTTTCATCAAGATTACTAACACTTGATAGTCCCAAAGCCTAATCTCATCGGCAGTACGGAAAGAAATTTTATTAAAGTCTATTTGAAGCTTATACTGCCCCATCAGTCTCTGCCAACGGCGATGATTATGCACTCCCCCTGAAGCCCACACCAGCCTGCCATGACAATAGTAGATACTCCATTTGTAATCTTTGACACTATGAAGTTCCAGCTTGCCAGTAAACTGCTTGCGACCATAGCCAAGTAACTGTTCAACAAGACTATAAACGGCTAGATTATCTGTATCCATGTGTCATCTATACTTCCTATGAAATTGAGCTTTCTAGTTTCTAAGGATGGAAAGAAACAAACTTTTAGTCATCAAGATGAGCTTTCTTTTAAAAGTTTGTTTTTGATAAAACTATACTCAAAAGAATACAGTAATTCTCATTATCCAATTGATTTTTGAGTTTACAGTTAGTAATTCTCATTATCCAAATCACTTCATATAGCACTCCTAAATGAGTTGTAAGATTTTGAGTGTTGTGAGAGTGCGCCCCTTTGGGGCGCACTCTCACAACCTATTTAGGATTGCTATAGTAAGTACCTATGCAGAATAAATTACCCAAACCCGTAAAGTTGCGCCCCTGCGGGGCGCAACTTTACGGGTTTGGGTTTGTAATTGCTAGCCATAATTAAAACCTAAAACCAGAAGCTGTCCCGCCCGCTTAGCGAGCGGGACAGCTTTCTAGATTTTTAGTTTACTTATGCCTAGCTACTTACAGCAATTGAAAAACACAGTGATTTTTAATGAAAATATACCAAAGATGGATTTTTATCAAAAATTATTTTTATTAATGTCAGTTCGACGAAAGCGAAAAATGGGAAGAATCGCTAAGCGATTCTTCCCATTTTTCGCCATTTGCGTCGTGCTTCGCACGACGCAAATGGCGATATCGAACTCACGTTTTATTAAGAGCCTGTTTGAGAATTATCCTATCTAACCTCAGTTCGGGTTAATTTCAAACTATCTCCTAGAAAGGGTTCACAGCACGAACCCTCTCTAGCCAAAACAGTAAAAGCCTCGCTTCGCGAGGCTTTTACTGTTTTGGTTTTTAAAGTTTTGTAGCTTATCCCGAACTCACGTTATCTAGTATAAATTTCTGCTTTTACTCCCTCTAACTATCGATTCACAAAATTGTGGTCACAATTTTGTGAATCGGTAGTTGGACTCAAACAGGCTCTAAAACCCTAAAACCTGTGACGCACACTGCGTCACAGGTTTTAGTTCTAGATTTCAATTAGACCTAGATACGTAGGGCGACTGTTACTCTGACGACTTTTGACCGATTCTGTAGTATCTTGATTGAGACTTGGTGCTTAACATCTTGCAACTTTTAGGTTTATTCCATACCCATGTCAAAGTCATCTAGAACCAACAAATCTGCTAAACAAAAGCAATCAGCAATGCTGATATATATCGGTATTGGGGCAGCCGTGATCGCCGCAGGAGCAGGGGGTGCGTATTTCTATTTTACGCAGAAAGCACAGGCGATTAAAGGGATTTTAGGTGCGGCGGCGGCGATCCCTCAAGAAGCACAAGTAGTGATGGCTTTTAATACCCAAACTGAGCCTTGGAATAAACTTGCCCAATTTGGCACGCCTGCCTCGCAAAAGCTAATCAGTGAAAGTATTACTAAGTCACCGTTAAATTCGTTGCTAGTCCAGAGCAAAACTGAATATAGTCGCGATGTGCAGCCTTGGTTAGAGGGTTATATCATTACGGCGCTTGTCCCAAATGCGGCACAGCCACAAGCACCTGCGGCAACTTTAGTAATCGCCCCAACCCGCGATCGCAGCAAGTCTGATGCTTTTTTGTCAAAATACCGTGAAGCCTTAGCCCAACAAGGGGCAAAATTTACCGCTAAGCAATATAAGGACGTTACCTATTACGAGTCCCCCACACGCGACCCTAATAACAGCGTGGTCACAGCAGACATTGGTGGACAATATGTAGCGATCGCCACCAGCCCAAAATTGATCCAACAAGCGATCGATACCTACAAAGGCAGCAGTCCATCCCTTGCCAAGAAACCGATCTTTGCCAAGATTTATGGGGCAAACAATCAAACTAAACTGGTTGAGCCATTAGTGCAAGTTTATCTTGATGGGGAAGTTGCCCTTGAGTTTATCGGCTCTCAAGCTAATCTCAATCTCAACGAAGCAGCGATCGCGCAGTCAAAGCGAGAACTCGATGCCATGACTTTGACGGGTGGTACTCAGAAAGAAGGCTTGCGGTTTGAGATTAATACTTATCTCAAGAATGATAATTCTAATCCCCTTGCCAATAACGAAGCCAAGGTTCTCAATCTCTTACCACAGGAAACATTTTTATTAGTTTCGGGCGTAAATCTCTATCAGTCTTGGCAATCGCTAGTCGCCCAAGCCAAGGGGAACTCCAGTTCCGCGCAACTGATTGAGCAGATTCGCAAAGCCGTAAAAGATAGTACTAAACTCGATCTCGATCAGGATATTCTCAAATGGATGAATGGTGAATTTGCGATCGCCGCCATTCCTAATAATCAAGGAATCTTAGCGAATCCGGGGTTTGGATTTGTGGCGATCGCTCAAGCCAGCGATCAGAATGCTGCTAAGACAGCCCTTGATAAAATCGATAAGGTTGCCCAAACAAATTCTGGCGGGTTACTGCCCAAAGGAGTTGATCTTAAACCCAAGCAAATTGGTGACAAATCGGTGATTACTTGGGCGATCGGTAATACCAATGTGGCAACACGCGGCACGTTAGATAATAACTTTGTGTTCTGGTCTATGGGCGATCTTGTCAATACCTTTGTGCCAAAACCTGCTAACAGCCTACCTGAAAGTAGTTCTTTCAAAATTCTCACTACCGACATTCCTAAATCCAATGGCGGCTATTTCTATCTGAATATGACTACGGCGCTATCCCTTGCCGATCGCCTCTTGCCACCTGAAGTCAAGTCTAATCCTAGTTTTACTGAAATTCGGTCTGTACTTGATGCCATTAACGGCATTGCCGTGACTTCTACCAATGTTGATGCTAAAACAACCCGCCTAGATTTCTTATTTACGCTGAAGCCCACCCCTGGGAATTAGATATAGATCTGAATGTTACGCGGAATGAAGATTGCCCTCACCCCCCAGCCCCCTCTCCCAGAGAGGAGAGGGGGAGAAGAATCCAGAAAATTCTTGTTCCCCTCGCCCTTTGGGAGAGGGGCTAGGGGTGAGGGTCTTAGAAACTTCCACGTAACATCAGATAGATCTCAAAAAACTGTAGTGGCAATTCATGAATTGCCACTACAGTTTTTTGATGATTGTATAGCTGAGATTGCTATATTAGCTATGCAATCAAAATATAAAAATCCTTAATACCTTTAACAAAAAATGGTTACAGCAGCACCTAATACTCAATCTGATACTAGCGCCCGTGACCTATTTCAGGCTGCTTACGAAAATCGCTATACATGGGATCATAATTTCCCAGGCTTAACTGCCAATGTATCCGTAGCGATCGATGGCGTAGCCCGTACTGGCAAGGCAAAGATTGCGCCAGATCTGACCGTCGAAGTGAGCATGGACAAACCTCAATTGGTTGAGCGCACTACCCGCACCCCTAGCGGTGAAGAAAAGACTGTTTCTGTGGATGAAGGTCAAGAATGGCTATACAACCAACTACGCGATGTGGTGACGCATCGCAAGCGCAAAACCTTTGACGAAGCCCATGGCAAATCATCCTTTAACCTTGGCGCAACTGACGAATCGGGAGCCGTAGAAATTTTGGTTACTGGTGACTCAATGGGGTCAAACTACAAAGTCCGTGGCAAAGAGATCTCGATGGTTAGCCGCGTAATGGGACGGATTGGCTTTGTAATTAATCACCTTGGTCACTTGGATACTGGCGAAGGCTATATTTCATCTCTTTATACGGCGGTGTTTCGTAATCCGATGAATGATGAAATCGTGCGCCAAGCTCGTTTTGAAGATATCTACGAAAAGCTTGGTAATTACTATGTGATGACCAAACAAATCGTGCAATCTAACGAACAAGGTCAAACCAAAAACCATGAAATTACCTTCGATGATATCCAGCTACTAGGCTAGGTTATTCACCAGCAAGAACAAGGGGCTTAAGCCCCTTGCCAGTCCTCACAAAAATGACGGTGACGACAATTATGAGAACCGATCTGGAACGGTTATTGATCTCGGAAGCAGAGCTATTGGAATTGACAGGTTTCGATCGCCAACAGATTTTACCATCACTAAAGTTGACTTCACGACAGATCAAAATCCAACGCGCGATCGCCTTAGGGGTTACTGCAATTAACTTTATTTCATTTGCCAGTATCTTTTTGCCGCCACTACGGATTGCGGGGGTAATCTTTTTGATTAGTTTGATATTGGGGGCGTTGAGTTTAGCGATCGAATTTGTGGAAGTAACTGTACTTTTCTTTTGTGTGGCTTTAGGTGCAACTATTTATTCACTTTATATTTTGACAGGAGCGCCATTAGGTATAGTTTTTCTATGCCTTGGATTGGCGATCGCTAGCGGAATTATTGCTTTATTGCTCACAAGATTAATTATGCAGCAATGGCGAATGTCAAAAAATTTACATCGACAAAAAGGTATTCCCAAAGTTATTTTGCGCCTATTTACGGAAGTTGACAAATGCAATAAGACGATCCGTGATATCGATGTATTCGATCAGTTACAAGATGCAGGCAATCCAATCAAATTA
This sequence comes from Pseudanabaena sp. CCNP1317, assembly GCF_034931345.1. Lineage (NCBI taxonomy): Bacteria > Bacillati > Cyanobacteriota > Cyanophyceae > Pseudanabaenales > Pseudanabaenaceae > Pseudanabaena > Pseudanabaena sp. CCNP1317. Next base: position 19,502 of record NZ_JAYGIF010000154.1, read on the forward strand.
GAGTCTAGGGAATCGGCGATCGCGGCCTTAAGAATGACCCGCAATGATATTGTCCGCGCCCTCAAAACTGAACGGATTTTACGGGAGCATCCTGACTTTCATCCCGATCGCTTTGATATTGATTTAAATGCTTTTGAAGCGATCCAGATCAATAATCGAGCAAAGGAATATGGACGTATTTTTGATACGACTTTACAAATTGCGATCGATGTTCAGAAAGCGATGACAGAATTACAAGAATTCACTTCCGATTTTCCATAAAACCCCAAAAGCATGAGGTAGTGCTCTGCGCTGCCTCATGCTTTTGGGGTAATACTGATATTATGTGGAACCTACATTCAGCAGGTTATTTAAGACAAAATCTAATTTTGCAGTTTCTCGGAGCCTCTTCTCGTATATTTAGGTGATCGAGTTTGGTAATGATTACAATAGGTCTATGCCAACTTGTCTACTCTGGCAAGTGGTAGCGATCGCCCCAAAATTAGCAACCCAAATCAAAGATCTGTAAATATCTGGAGCTGTCCAGATATTTACAAGTAAAAAACTAACTGTAAAACCTAAAAAAGCCTAATGGACTCCATCCGCAAACAAGTTACAGACAACCTCGATCAACTCCTCGATATTCTGCCACCACGCATCAAAAGTAGCCTCGAACTCTGCGGCGGGTTAGAACAACTTGTCGAAATTGTGATGGATCTAGGCAGGTTGCCAGAAGCGCGTTATTTTGACAGTACTAAATATTTAACCGATGACCCGATTACCAAAGAAGATTTAGCCCTCTGTGTGCATCAAGTAGGCGAATTTGGTGGCGACAATCGTGCAGGCATTGAGCGCACCCTGCACCGCATCAGTGCCATCCGCAACCGCAAAGGTGAAATCATTGGGCTAACCTGTCGCGTTGGTCGCGCTGTCTATGGCACGATCGCTATGATTCGCGACTTAGTGGAAACAGGCAAATCGATTTTGTTGCTAGGCAAACCCGGAATGGGCAAAACCACAGCCCTACGCGAGATTGCCCGTGTGCTTGCCGATGACCTGAATAAGCGGGTGGTAATTATAGACTCCTCCAATGAAATCGCTGGTGATGGCGATATTCCTCACCCTGCGATCGGTCGGGCGCGACGGATGCAAGTCTCTCAACCAGAATTGCAGCACCAAGTAATGATCGAGGCAGTGGAAAACCACATGCCTGAAGTAATCGTCATTGATGAAATTGGTACAGAACTCGAAGCATTAGCGGCAAGAACGATCGCTGAGCGTGGGGTGCAACTTGTCGGTACGGCGCATGGTAATCAACTCGCCAATTTAATCAAAAATCCTACGCTCTCAGACTTAATTGGCGGCATTCAATCCGTCACCCTTGGAGATGAAGAAATGCGGCGGCGCGGCTTACCCCAAAAGAGCATCCTTGAACGCAAGGCGCAACCGACCTTTGATATTGCGGTGGAAATGTGGGAGCGTTACCGTTGGGCTGTCCATGCAGATGTCGCGGGAACCATTGATATGCTCCTGCGCGATCGCGACCCCGGCCGTCAGATTCGGGCGGTCAGTGATGCTGGTGAAGTTACGACTACCGAAGAAAAGCCCAAAAATCCTGAAGTGATGCGAAATCCTGCGGTCAAGGGTTGGCGAGCTACAGGTAAACTCAAGCCGATCCCCCTCGATCCACAGGTGCAAATGCGTTCTGAAATTGCTGATTTGACGAGCAAGATTAGTAATACTGCTGTAACAGAATTAAACGATGCTAGCGAAGAAGAGGAAGAGGAATTTGGCGATCTTTCTTCCTATGGGGCGATGCGAGAGCGTTTTGGTACGTTGAATGTTTATCTCTATGGAGTCAGCCGTCATCAAACTGAACAGGTGGTGCAATCGATTAATTTACCAATCGAAATCACTAAGGATCTTGATGAGGCGGACATTGTGTTGGCATTGCGATCGCAGATTCGCACCAGTTCCAAAGTGCGCCAAGTTGCTGAAGCACGTCAGATTCCCATTCACGCGATCAAAACTAGCACCCTCCCCCAAATCACTCGCGCTCTGCGAAGGATTTTACACATTGATGAAAGTCCTGCGGATACGATTAGTGACTTGAATATGTTCGCCTATGGTGACTCTGAGGATGAAATTGAAGCCCTTGAAGAAACTCGTCTCGCTGTCGAGCAGATTGTGATTCCTAAAGGTCAACCAGTGGAGTTACTACCGCGTTCATCGATTATTCGGCGGATGCAGCATGAATTAGTGGAGCATTATCAACTGCGCTCGGAGAGCTACGGCTCCGAACCAAATCGGCGTTTACGCATTTTCCCTAATTAGTCCTCATAAATAGCTAAGATCATGTTCTTGGCTAAAAGCTCAATCCATCTATAGCAATCCTAAATAGGTTGTGAGAGTGCGCCCCGAAGGGGCGCACTCTCACAAAACTCAAAATCTTACAACTCATTTAGGAGCGCTATATAAAAGATCTAAATCAAGTCAACCTGTTTCAACAGGTCTTAGCTCTTATCCAGCACTTGAGTGATGGGCTTTCTAACTGGGCTTTCTAACCATCAATTTGACTTTTAAATATGGCTAAACGCAAACATTCCAAATCTAGCCCAGCAAAACAGCAACCTATTACTAAAGAGCATCCGATCTCTGCAAATCACGAGCAAGATGCGTTATGGCGACAAAGGCAATGGGTGAAGTTGTTTGCGGAAGTTACGCTGAAAATTCGCCAATCCTTGCAGTTTAAGGAGATCTTACGAGCAACCGTAACGGAAGTCCAGCGAATCTTACAGGCTGATCGCGTCCTAATTTACCAAGTTTTACCCGATGGCACTGGAAGAGCTATTAGTGAAGCCGTTCTCCCCGATTATCCAGCCCTTCTCGATTTGGCATTTCCTGAAGAAGTTTTTCCTACGGAATACCAAAACCTATATGCTAAGGGACGAGTGAGGGCGATCGCCGATGTCCATGATCCTAAAGCTGGCTTATCTCAATGCTTAATTGAATTTACCAATCAGTTCAATATCAAAGCTAAGTTAATCGTCCCGATTCTGCAAAATCTCAATTCCCATCAACAAAATGAAGCTATTGCTCCCAATCAGCTATGGGGGCTGGTGATTGCCCACCACTGCGATCTCCCTCATCATTGGGTTGATTTTGAACTGGAACTAATGCAACAACTTGCCGATCAGATCAGCATTGCCCTAGCACAAGCTCAATTATTGGAACATCTCGAAGAAATTGTGGAAGTACGCACTGCGGAGTTACAAGAAGTCAACCGTAGTCTTCAGCAAGAAATCAACGATCGGATGTTAGCTGAGGCGGCTTTGAGGCGTAGTGAAGAACAGTTGCGACTAATCACCAATGCGTTGCCAGTTCTGATTGCCTATGTCGATGAACATCAGCGCTATCGCTTTAACAACAAAGCTTATGAAGATTGGCTAGGACAGTCACCATCTGATATTTATGGTAGCAACATCCAAACTGTTTGGGGTTCTGAATGTTATGAACGAATGCAAATCCATGTGAAGTTAGCATTATTAGGACAAGCAGTTACCTACGAAAATGAAATCACCTTAAAGGATGGACTACCCTGCTCGGTGAATGTTACCTATATCCCTCACCTTGATGAACAAAACAAAGTTATTGGGTTCTTTGCGCTAACTAGTGATATTAGCGATCGCAAAGCGATCGAACGCATGAAAGATGAATTTATTGCCGTAGTCAGTCATGAATTACGCACACCCTTAACATCTCTACATAGTGCTTTAAAAATTTTGGCAACTGGACGCTTAGGCAACTTGTCTAGAGATGGCAAGCAAATGCTAGAAATCGCTGATGACAATACAGAACGATTGGTGCGCTTAGTTAATAATGTCCTTGATTTGCAGCGAATTGAGTCAGGGGAAGTGCAAATGGAAAAGCAGATCTGTAATGTTTCTGCTTTAATGATTCAAGCTACGGAATCTATGCAACCAATGGCTCAACAGCAGGGTGTAATTTTGGCGGCGAAGCCTATCGACATCGAGATTTTAGTTGATTCTGATTATATTGTTCAAGCCCTTACCAATCTACTCAGTAATGCGATCAAATTCTCGTCAACTGATGGTACTGTTTGGTTAACTGCTGATCGCAAATCTGATAACGAAGTATTATTTTCAGTTCAAGATGAAGGACAAGGAATTCCGTCGGACAAATTAGAAAGTATTTTTGAAAGATTTCAGCAAGTAGACTCATCGGATTCAAGGCGTAAGGGGGGAACGGGACTAGGACTAACCATCTGTCGCAAGATCATTGAACAACATGAAGGTAAAATTTGGGCTGAAAGTATTCTCGGTAAAGGCAGTACATTTTCGTTTACTTTACCTTTATTACCCCCTTCCCAAGAATAGCTGAGATCTTGCACCATTCTAGAAAGAGATAATCTAACGTGATTTCGATATAGCCATTCGCGGCGTGCAAAGCACGCCGCAAATGGCGAAAAATGGTAAGAATCGCTTAGCGATTCTTACCATTTTTCGCTTTCGTCGAACTCAGCTTCGCGCCGCCACTCATCTTTTGGGTCTTACAGCAATTACCGATCTAACGAACCACAAGAAAATTTTTAAAAGCGTTGCTTTGCAACGCTTTTAAAAATTTTCTTGGTTTGGGTTTGAGCGCAAAGCGCTGTACATCCTAATCAAAACTTACATTACTATACAATGTAGGTTCATCTTTAGGTTCATCTTATTGTGACTAACGTTTGATTTGTATATTTATCCCTTGCGAAGTAATACATTTAAAAAATCTATGGGTTCAGAATTGATGGCAAAGTGCTATAAGTCGCTTTGCCTGTGATTAAGATAAAGAAGTTTGATGTGATATTCGTTTATTGGGATTAACCAAATGTATACAGTTTTAGAAGCGATCGCTACTAGCAATCCTGCTTATAAGCTCACGCAATCCGAAGCCGCCGACTTTATGTTAAAGACAGAAAGTTTATCGGCTTCTATTAGAAAAAGAATTCCATCAATTTATGCAAATTCAGGAATTGATTATCGCTTTAGTTGCATTCCAGACTATGGCGGCGATCTCCAAAAATTTGAACTCTATCCTGATAATTGGGAACTCACACCCACACCAACCACCTTTAGTCGCAATCAAAAATATGAAATCCATGCACCTAAACTTGCGCTGCAAGCAGCACAACAAGCGATCGCTGAAACAGAAAATCTTCGCGCTCAAGACATTACCCATTTAATAGTCGTCAGTTGTACGGGCTTTTCGGCTCCTGGTATTGATATTCACCTGATCAAGCAACTAGGGCTTTCCTATACAATTTCTCGGACGATGATTGGATTTATGGGCTGTCATGCCGCCTTTAATGGACTTAGAACTGCCCATGCGATTTGTCAAAGCGATCGCCATGCCAAAGTTCTTTTAGTTTGTGTGGAGTTATGTTCATTGCATTTTCAAGTGGCTGACACTCTAGAGAATACGATTATTAATGCTATCTTTTCCGATGGAGCCGCCGCCGCTATTTTAACTTCTCGCCCATTCTCTGAAGCTGAAGGAAAGCTTGCCTATACCGATGGATCGAGTCTACTCATAGAAAACACTGAAGAACTAATGAATTGGACAATTGGTGATACGGGCTTTTTGATGGGTCTATCTCCGAAAGTTCCTGATGTAGTGGTAGGACATTTACCTAATTATCTACAAACTTTTTTAAGTCAACATCATCTCACCTCAGAGGATCTAGATTTTTGGGCGATTCATCCAGGGGGGAGACGAATTATTGAAAAGATTCAATCTGCTTGTGAGCTTAGCGATCGCATGGTTGCCGATTCCTATGAGATTTTGCGACGTTATGGGAATATGAGTTCGCCAACGATTCTATTTATTCTTAAAGAGATTTTAACCAAGCATCAAGTAGGCGCAAGTCCATTTCAAAATGGGATTGCCTTAGCCTTTGGTCCTGGACTATCGATTGAAGGTTGTTTATTTCAAAAAGTTTAACTGCCAATATTTGTAGCGCTTGGCGCTACAAATATTGATTAACTGATGTTATGTGGAAGTTCTAAGACCCTCCCCCCTAGCCCCTCTCCCAAAAGGGGAGAGGGGAACAAGAAATGCTCCCTCTCTCCCCTTTTGGAAGAGAGGGCTGGGGGGTGAGGGTTCCACGTAACATCAGTGATTTATAAAAATTAGGAGCATATATGCCTTCATTTCAAATCCGCACCAATCAAGATGAATTGATGGATGATTTCTCCATTCAGGATGAACGTCTCACCGATGCCTTAGAACAACTGCGCCCCATTAACCAACTTCTAGGCGGATATGCCACCACAATGGAAGTTCTCGCGCCTTTTCTCAAAAAGAGAGCGCGATCAAATCAAACTACGCGCATTCTTGATATCGGCACTGGTATTGGCGATTTCCCTGAATATATCGTGCGTTGGGCTGCGGCTCAGTCCCCTGCAATCAATGTCGAAATTGTGGCGATCGATGCTAATCCTGTAACCGTTGATTATGCCCGCGAAGCTCTCAAAAAGCGATTACCACCAGATCTACAAGCAAAAATCAAAGTAGAAGTTGCTGATGCTTTAGCGCTACCCTATGCAGATGACGAGTTTGATGTGGCGATCGCAGCGATGTTTTTGCATCACTTTGCCCATGAGAATGCTGTACAAATTGTGCGATCGATGCAGCGTATCTCGAAGCAAGGTATTCTGATTAATGATTTGCATCGACATCCCCTTGCCTATTATGGAATCTATGCCCTCACAAGGCTATTACCTGCGGTGCAAATGGTTCGCAATGATGCCCCTCTGTCGGTTTTGCGTGGATTTAAATCCCCTGAGTTAAAAAATATTGCCGAGTCCGCAGGATTAGTTGATTTCTCTCTCAAATGGCGCTATGCCTTTCGTTGGGTGCTGCATACAATTTAGCTCAAACCCAAGAAGTGAGGGGCGGCGCGAAGCGCCGCCCCTCACTTCAAGACTGACGACAGCTATAGAATAAAAATAGTTTAATAATAATCACGATGCTGCAATTTATTGATACTTTCTTGGGTGGTCTACCAAACTGGTTTTATCAACTTGAACAATGGACTGATGCTTTGGTGAATAGCCAACTCAATCAAGCCTCATGGACAAGCATTGGCGTAGTGTTTTTAGCAGGACTGGTCACCAGTCTGACCCCTTGCACCTTGTCAATGTTGCCACTCACGATTGGCTATATTGGCGGCTATGAATCTAAAAGTACATGGACATCGGCGCTGCAATCAGCATGGTTTTGTCTCGGCTTTGCGATCGCCCTCACGGGTTTTGGACTGACCGCCGCGCTTCTCGGTAAAATTTATGGACAAACGGCTTGGGGGTGGTCGGTGGTGATGGGAATAATCGCGATCGCGATGGGATTGCAACTATTGGAAGTGATTTCTTTCCGTTTACCCAGCTTTGGGAATTGGGAAGTATCTCAAAATTTGCCACAGGGATTACGATCGCTATTAATCGGATTATCTTTTGGGTTTGTGGCTTCGCCTTGCAGCACCCCCGTATTAGTCACCCTTTTAGCTTGGGTGTCAGGCTCAGGAAATTTGCTGGTGGGTACAGAATTTCTACTTGCCTATGCGATCGGCTCTGTATTGCCATTAGCGATCGCAGGGACATTTACAGGGCTAATTAAACAGTTTTTAGAATTGCGCCGTTGGTCAAGTTGGCTCAATTGGGGAAGTGGGCTTATTTTGATTGGGTTCGGCACACTTTCCATTTTGAGCAAGATTGCCTAAATCTATTGCCGCCACTCCTGATCAAATTTTCCCCAAAGACTGAGCAATCTCGGATCGATCTCTGTGTCAAGTAGAACAGCGGTAACGATTGAACGTATTTTTAACAGATCGCCAAAACTAGCCCGAATGAAAATTTTGCCAGAAGCGACAGACTTTTCGAGTGTAGATTTACCAAACATGATGTTGCGTAAAGCTAGCCCAGTGCTTTCAAAGTCATTGACTGCGTCAGGCTCAGCCTCGGAAATTGTGATTTGCAATTCCTGTCCTCCTTCGACCTGCACATGGATGCGAGTTTCATCGATCGCGATCGTTGCCGATTTCCCAGAAGCAACGCGCACAATCGCTGCCCATGTGTCACCTTGGCGATCGCGCAAAATCTCGATTAATTCTAAAAGCATGGACGAGAGCATTGCGGCGCGAGGTGATAGCGAATCGGACATGGTCGTATTAGGCAATTAGTTAAAAAGATATAAAGATTATAGGATTATGAGATGTCATCTTTTAAGCAAATATACTAATCCTACATATAGCAATTCCCAATAATCCACATAATATGAAAATTTTTTTATATTCTTTAACGATCGCCCTAGGACTATCCTGTATCGCGATCGCTCCTGTAGCATCACAAACGATCTCGAAATCTCAACAGTTTGGAGTTGCTCCGCCAGCCTGCGAGAAAGAAGCCCAGCTTTACCTAAACATTTGCGCTTCTCGTTGGGCAAAAACTGCTGATTTCTTGCGATCGCTAATTTATGACGAAGTTTATAGTCAGATCCCTAAAGCTAGACAGTCCCAACTCAAAGCAGTCGAAAAAACTTGGAATTCCTATCGAGATATTCATTGTAAGGAGTTGAGTGAACCATTCCGTAAAGGCTCCATTTATCCTCTCTTGTATTTCAGTTGTCGAGCGAGACTGACTAATGATCGCATTGCTGATTTACAAGGGACGGGTAATTCTCAGCTTACGTCAGATGTCACCACCCAAAGGCTAGCTAAAATTCTGAAGCGGGACAATATACAAAATTCTGCGGGGCAGCGTCAATGGTTGCTCTACCAAGCACAGCACTGTCAGATTGAATCATTAATTTCTCTGGATAACTCGCGATCGGTCAAGCAATGTCGCGATCGCCTAGCCGAAGGTCGGCTTCGGCAGTTAGAAGCAATGCTTGGTACTCGATAACGGATAGAGATGGACTGAAGCTTGTGCTAATGTATCAATAGATTTTATCTTACTATCTATCCATCCAAAACAAAGCGTTTCGTCTACCGCATCGCTATATGTTATGGAAAGTTTGCCACTACGTTTTTTGTAATAGATTAACCAATTATCGATTAATTTATCGCACATTGCATTAACGCACTCTACGCGATCGGCGAGAATATTAGACATTCTATAGAGTGAAATTTTCAATTCTCAAACAAACCCCTTCAAAGTCAGCTAAAACTTCTTCATTTGTAAACCTTACTACTTGCAATCCATAACCTTCTAATCTCTGCGATCGCTCCAAGTCATAATCTCTCGCATCTTGACTGTTGTGCGTGTCGCCATCAATTTCAATCACTAGCTTTAAGGCTGGGCAATAGAAGTCTACGATGAAGTTATCGATGGGTCTTTGTCGATAAAATCTGGTGGAAAGGTGGCGAAGATAGTCATACCAAAGTTTTCGCTCTGCTTTGGTCATATTTTTGCGAAGTTCTTTAGCGCGATCGCCTAGTTTTGGGTTGTAAGGCAGATGGTTGTCGGTTTGGAGCATAGATTCTCATTTTGTGAAGTTGTCTAAAGCCCCCCTTTCTAAGGGGGGTAGGGGGGATCTAAACTTTTTGCTTTCATCAGTTGTTTATCTTATGGAATTCTGCCATATGTTCGAGAATGACTTTCTTGCTACATTTGAGGGTTTGATCCCCCCTACCCCCCTTGCAAAGGGGGGCTTTTTGTTATTCTTTGTTGAATAGGTGGTTGTCGGTTTGGATCACGGATTCTTAAAAGCCCCCCTTTCTAAGGGGGGTAGGGGGGATCTAAACTTTTTGCTTTCATCAGTTGTTTATCTTATGGAATTCTGCCATATGTTCGAGAATGACTTTCTTGCTACGTTTGAGGGTTTGATCCCCCCTGCCCCCCTTGCAAAGGGGGCTTTTTGTTAATCTTTGTTGAATAGGTGGTTGTCGGTTTGGAGCATAGATTCTTAAAAGCCCCCCTTTCTAAGGGGGGTAGGGGGGATCTAAACTTTTCGCTTTCGTCAGTTGTTTATCTTATGGAATTCTGCCATATGTTCAAATTGGGAGAATGACTTTCTTGCTGCGTTTGGAGGTTTGATCCCCCCTACCCCCCTTGCAAAGGGGGGCTTTTTGTTATTCTTTGTTGAATAGGTGGTTGTCGGTTTGGATCATGGATTCTTAAAAGCCCCCCTTTCTAAGGGGGGTAGGGGGGATCTAAACTTTTCGCTTTCATCAGTTGTTTATCTTATGGAATTCTGCCATATGTTCAATTGGGGAAGGACTTTCTTGCTGCATTTGAGGGTTTGATCCCCCCTACCCCCCTTGTAAAGGGGGGCTTTTTTGTATTTGTTGGACTTGTTCTAACCAACTCTGAACTGTGGCTGCGTCGGGGGATTTGAGGTGTTGCAGGATAGTGAGAGATTCTTGGAGATAGGAAATCGCCGTTTGAAAATCACCATTGTTCGCTGATAAAACTCCCATCATCGCGAGTGTGGCGGCTTTGCCCTGCACGTCACCGATGCGTTCTTTGATTTCCAAGGACTGCTGATAGAGGGCGATCGCTTGGTCTACCTGTCCCTGTTGGGCATAGATACCTGCCATTTGATGCAAAGTGGCGGCTTTATACCCAATATTTCCAATGCTTTCGTAAATTTCTGTAGCCTTTTGATAACGTTTAAGCGCTTCATCAACCTGACCTTGATTTGCATAAATTAATGCTATTTGGTGTGACATTGTTGCTTCTAATTCAACAGCACCAATTTGACGCGCAATTTCTAAAACTTGATGATATTGTTCAAATGCTTTATCGACTAAGCCTTGAGATTGATAAATATTTGCCATTTGCGCTAATGTGGCGGCTTTGCCCTGCACGTCACCGATGCGATCTGTGATTTCCAAGGACTGCTGATAGAGGTCGATCGCTTGCTCTACCTGTCCCTGTTGGGCATAGATCATTGCCATTTGATGCAATGTGGCGGCTTTGCCCTGCACGTCACCGATGCTTTCTTCGATATCTACGGACTGCTGATAGAGGGCGATCGCTTGGTCTACCTGTCCCTGATCGGCATAGATACCAGCCATTTGATGCAATGTGGCGGCTTTGCCCTGCACGTTACCGATGCGTTCTTCTATATCTATAGACTGCTGATAGAGGGCGATCGCTTGGTCTACCTGTCCCTGTCGGTTATAGATACCTGCCATTTGATGCAATGTGGCGGCTTTGCCCTGCACGTCACCGATGCGATCCCAGATTTCCAAGGACTGCTGATAGAGGGCGATCGCTTGCTCTACCTGTCCCTGTTGGTTATAGATCATTGCTATTTGACTCAAAGAAGTCGCTTTTCCCTGTAAGTTACCAATGGATTCTTTTAGCTCCAAAGATTGTTGATGTAATGCAAGAGCCTCTTCAACCTTTCCTTGATTTTGCAAGAGTATACCCATTTGACTCAATGTCGCGGCTCTGCCCTGCACGTCACCGATACGTTCTTTGATTTCTAAGGACTGCTGATAGAGGTCGATCGCTTGGTCTACCTGTCCCTGTTGGGCATAGATTACTGCCAAGTTGTGAATAATTGCGGCTTTTTCTGATTGCTCATCTGTGGTTTCAGAAGGAGAAGCATCTAAGGCTTTTTGATAGTTATTTTTTGCAAGTTCGACTTCACCTAAAACTTTTTGCGATCTAGCGAGTTGATGCAAAATTCGATAGTCGTCTGTGATTTTTAATGTGGATTCGCATAAATGAATTGCTTCTCGAAATCGACTTTTATTTTTCCATTGGCTTGTTAAGATTACTCCAATCTTAACCGCAATCTCTTTCTCATCACCCAACAAAGCCAACCGATGAATTTCTAGCTTCTGCTCCTCAGTAGAAGACTCAGATTCTTGAAACCAAACTCGATAGAGTTCCCTTGATGCTGTTGCATAAATCTCCTGCGTAAACTCAGGACTTAACAACTCCACCAAAATCTTCGGCACACGATAAAGATCGCCATTCACTTCTAACAAACTGATCGCCTTTGCCCGAACTTGATGCGACTTGAGATTCTCAACCCCCTCACATACCTTCGCAAACACCAACTCAGGCACAGGCAAATCGAACACCAAACCCAGCTTTAACATTTCCCGCAAATCTGGACTTTGCTGAGCCATTAACGTCTCCGCGAGAATATTTTCGCGAAACTCAATTTGCTTCGCCATCATCCGATCCAAAACTTCCTGCTTTTGTGCCTCCGTCAACAGATCGTTCGGCAAAATCGCCGCCAACCACTCCAACAACCTCGGATTCCCATCCGCCACCGCGATCGCCTGTTTTTGCAACGCCACCAAAGGCTCCGCCTCCTCACGCGACAACATCGGCAACTGAAACCCCGCAAGGCGATCGCACTTCTTCTTGAGATCCACACCCCGCAACGAAAACAACGGCACGCGAAACAGCCTTGCATTTAGCGCTACGTCTGGCAAATTAAAATCATAGCGACAGGTCACAATCAACCGATGACGCAAACCAGAACGGGCGATCGCACTCACCAAAGCCATCAAAGGCTCCACCACCTCAAACTTCAGCACCCATACCCCATTCACATTCTCTTCCAGATTCTCCTCAAAATCATCCAACACAAACATCAAACAGCGATCCTTATCGTTCATGCCCTCCTTGAGAAACTTCGTCAGCTTCTGCATTAGCGGCAACCTGCCATTGAGAATCTCATGCCCCGCCTCAGAAGTGCAATTTCTCGCCAAATCCTGCAACAGCTTCCCTTCATCAAACTGCTTGAAATTAAAAATCGTGTCATAGTTCGAGTTTTGCGGATCGGCAATTCGTTCCAACAACCGCTTCGCCACCGTCGTCTTACCCAAACCACCCATCCCATGCAACAACACACCCAGATCACTCCCCTGCAATCGCCGCAAACTTGATTGCAAGATCCGCCGCCGTCCCACAAAATCCTCACGCCGCACCACCCTCGGCGTAGTCGCATCATCAGGATCGAGAAATAACTGCTCGATCTCCGAACTCAAAGGCAACAGGCGATCGCCCAACGGCAACACCAACGCCGCCAAACTCACATCCAACTTGCCGCGCCCATACAACCGCAACAAATACCAATTAGGAATATTCTCCTCTCGCAATTTCTGATAGGTCGCCGCGATCGCCTCTACCAAACTATTAGCCGAAGCCAAAGACTCATACAAACAAGCCGCCGCCAGAGTCGCCACATCATCCCCAATCGGACGACCCCAACCCAACACCGCCGTCAATCCCAAATTTAACAAAGCCTCCGCCATCGAAGGCGTAGCTCCCTGCTCTCCCGCCTGACCCGTGCGACAGCCCGACAAAAATACTAAACGCGGCAACCGAAACCGCAACGCATCAACAATTTCACCCGCCTTCGCATCATAGCGATCGCCCGTCTCTGTTTCCGTAATAAAAAACGGCTGACCATCATCAGCGATCGAAGCATGACCCGTCAAATGAAACACATCAAAATGATTGTCCCCATAGCGCCGCCAAGTCTTTTTTAACTCACTCACGCAGCCACTCTCCTCCACCCGCAAGGTCAGCGCCGCCCCACGAGTCGCATCCAAAATCCGCCCCTCTTCCCCCTCAAAATTCAAGCGCGGCTCCACCCCTTCAGGATCAGTCGCCATAAACATCACCCGCAAAGGGCGATCGGCTGGCTCACTTGCTACCACCTCTCCCTTAGTCCAGCGCACAGGTACAACTTTAGGATAAGTGCGATCGATCAAAAATCCCTCGCGATCGTGCAGCACCTCCCAAGGCAAATGTGGCAGTTTAGCAAGATTAGCGATCGCTAATACCAACAACTCCCCCTGACAATCCGCCAAGGCGCGACTCAACCAGCGCCCCTCCCCATCCAACCAGCCAAATAATTGCTTCCCCATCGCCACAGGATCGGACATAGACACATAAATATCCCGTTCTGCTAAAGCGATCAAATCTGCGATCTCGCTAATCTGCAAGATCTGCTTTTCATAGCCCTGACCATTCAGCTTTTGATACCGCAACTCAACCGATGCTTCATTGCGCGGATGTAACTCGATATACAGGATCTGCACAAACTATTCCTAAGTTGATTACAAATTTTTCGTAGGATGCGTTAGCGCCAGCGTAACGCATCTAAACCTTGCTCATGGGTGCGTTACGGCTTCGCCTAACAGCACCCTACAAATAACTATTCTTGTGGTGAGAAGGGAATAAAATCGGTTGTCAATTCCTGTTCCTGTACAAATTGAAAACAAGAAGCTTGTATCCCCATTTCTATGGTCTCTGGCATCATTTTTTTCGCAAGTTCCCTATCATCTCTGATTTGCTCTTGCAATTTAATTTTTACAGGAAACTTCATTCTGCATAGCTTGCATTTTTATTCAGCCATTGCGAAAAGAGATTGCAGTGCGTCTGCGGGTACTAATTCCCAAGCTTCAACTTTTAGCTCTTGCAAGACATCCAGACCCGATGGATTAAGGTGCATCTGTTGGAGAACCGATGATATAGCTTGAGCGTGATCCCTAGCTTTGGGGTTGAGGTACAACGCGTGAAATGCTTTGTGTTCTGTAGAAGTAGCGATCGCTATAACCATCTCCTTAGTTTTGAGAGAAAGTTCATCGTAGGTGTCTTTGTAGACAAATCCTAGGCTTGCTTCATCCTTAGCAACAGCATTAACCACGCCCAGCCAAGACTCTTTATTGACTACTTCTGTTGGCATGATATCTTGACGTTGGAGAATTGAAGTCGCAAGCTTAGTAACCATACTGTTAACGGTGACTACTTTAGAGCCTTGATAGGACTGCAATGAAGGATTATTGAGATTAGGATTAGCAATAAATACTACTTCGTCAAATAGGTTTGTGGAACGAACGATGGGGATAAACTGCTCTTTGGTTACGAGATTTACACCATCCGCAGGGTTTGCATAGACTATATCCGCTGTGGATAGTTGATCGTGGAATTCTTTGAAATCCAGAGAAATTGTAAAGTGAACGGTGAAATCAAGATTAAGGTTGAGATACTGCACAAATCGAAACCATTTTTCGGGTTTTTTTGCTGTGTCGTGAGGGCAAATCATCAGATTCAGTTTACTCATAGCTACTCACCTAGATTTCAATACTATTTAATTTTAATACTATTTAACCCATACTCCCTTCCCACCAAATAAATAGACATATAAAACCAAGAAATAGCGGTGCGTGGCAAAGCCACGCACCGCTATTTCTTGACTGGGAAAGGAGTAGCTAAACTGTAAACGCTATAGAATATAAATCATTACAAATGCAACATAAGTTTATTGATTTTATTCTAAATACAGGACAAAAGTTTAAGGGCGTTAAAAAGTCTTGAGAATTGAGTTGAAGGTCAGATAGGTTTTCTTTGATTTTCTGCGGAAAATACAATTTCTCTAATGCGTTTTTGCCTCGTCTCTTCCCTTTTCGCTAAAGTTATCCATTGCAAAAGATTGCACTTGTCAGTTCGACTTAAATTCAAAAAAAATTCCTTTGCCGCTAGATTGGAAGATAATGCTGTCATCAAGTCATCGGGAATGATTAAGAACCTATTTAAGAATTGCTTTAGATCCCCCCCAGCCCCCCTTAAAAAGGGGGGAGAATTAAATTTTTTCCCCTTTTTAAGGGGGATAGAGGGGGATCTCTTTGGGCTTTTAGCCATAGAAAGTAATTCTTAAATGGTTTCTAAGTTATGGAAGGTTTGCCACTACCTTTTTTGTAATAGATTACCCAAACAGAACTTTCAATATCATGATTTTTATCTAACCACTCTCGCCACTGTTGTCGATTTTCGGGATAAAAAGTGTTCATTTTTGTTTGGCAGATGAAAGCTGCGATCGCTATAAGTTTCTGAGTAACAGTCTGGGCTAACCAGATCCTCAACAATTAATATAAATCTACAATGCAATTTGTATTAATCTTAAAAAAATCGCTTATGCATATTAACTCTACGCCCTATCCTTACCCCTACAACGGCGACCTCAGACCAGAGAATACGGCTCTGATCATCATCGATATGCAGACAGACTTTTGCGGTGTCGGCGGCTATGTGGACAAAATGGGCTATGACCTCTCACTCACCCGCGCCCCCATCGAGCCAATCAAAAAAGTCCTGACCCTGTTTCGTGAAAAAGGTTTTTTGATCATCCATACTCGCGAAGGGCATCGCCCCGACTTATCAGATTTACCTGAAAACAAGCGCTGGCGATCGCAAAGAATTGGCGCAGGAATTGGTGATGAAGGTCCCTGCGGCAAAATCTTAGTACGCGGTGAAAAGGGTTGGGACATCATTCCAGAGCTTTACCCGATCGCAGGTGAACCGATTATCGACAAACCGGGGAAAGGCTCATTTTATGCCACCGATCTCGATCTGATTTTGAATCGTAATGGTATTAAAAATATTATTTTGTCAGGGATCACCACCGATGTTTGCGTGCATACGACCATGCGTGATGCCAACGATCGCGGCTATGAATGCCTGATGTTGTCAGATTGCACAGGTGCTACGGACTATGGCAACCACCTTGCAGCGCTAAAAATGATCGAAATGCAAGGCGGCGTATTTGGTGCAGTCAGTGATTCTGAAACATTGACTACAGCGATCGCCAAAAATTTCTAGTTAAATCATAAAAATGCATAAAAGTATACGTCGCTATGGAAAAACCGATGCCTGACGATCTTGAAAGCGATCTTGCTGCTAATCTGGTCGAAGAAGAATCTATGAAAGAGTCGATACCATCCTTGACTATTCCATCTAGTGTCTCTGCTGATGCTTTGCGATCGCACCTACCGCCCGAACTAGAACTAGTAAATATCTCTAAGAGATTTGGTTCTTTCGTGGCAGTTGACAACGTGTCACTTAAGCTTGCCCCCGGAACTTTTCACGCCTTACTTGGTGAAAATGGCGCAGGCAAAAGTACTTTGGTCAAGTGCATTATGGGCTTCCATAGTGCGAGTCATGGCGATATTTTAATTAACAAACAGTCCCGCGATATCCATAGTCCTCGTGATGCCTATAACTATGGTATTGGCATGGTTTATCAGCATTTTACTGTTGTGCCTGCAATGACAGTTGCAGAAAACCTTTTGCTGGTGCGACCTGACACACCAACGATTATCAATTGGAAAGATGAATTAGAAAAGCTGGAAGCATTTATGGCTTCGGCTCCTTTCAAAATTGATCTCAATACCCCCATCTCACAACTGGCGGCTGGACAAAAGCAAAAGTTAGAAATTCTCAAACAGCTTTATCTTAAAAGTCGCATTCTCATTCTTGATGAACCCACATCGGTGTTAACGCCCCAAGAAGCTGATGAAGTATTAGGGCTATTGCGGGAAGAAGTGACCGCAGGTAGATTGAGCGTACTGATGATCAGTCACAAGTTTCGCGAGATTACAGCCTTTGCCGATAATGTCACAGTGCTACGTAAAGGCAAATTCGCAGGAACAGGTTCTACAAAGGAACTATCAGTCTCTGATATGGCTGCGATGATGTTAGGTGAAGCGAAAGAAGCTCGTCAAGTTGTCAAAACAGAAGTTGCTACAGATAATCTGGTGCTCGATGCGCGTAATCTCCATGCCGATCGCGACAATGGTTTAGAAGCTGTCTCTGGTGTCAATTTAAAAATCAAGAGTGGCGAAATTGTTGGTGTCGCTGGTGTCTCAGGCAACGGTCAGAAGGAGTTAGTAGAAGTTCTATCTGGTCAGCGCATCCTCACATCTGGTGAGATTTTTGTTAATGGCGATCGCTATACGGCTACCCGCAAGGAAATGTATAGCCATCAAGTGTTTTCACTACCTGAAGAACCTCTGCGAAACGCCTGTGTGCCACATATGAGCGTCGCCGAAAATTTGGCTTTACGCACCTTTGATCGTCCTCCGCAAGCTAAAGGAGTTTTGCTACTGTTCAAAGCAATTCGCGAAACTGCTAAGAATTTGATCAAGGTCTTCTCCATTAAAACGCCATCGCCTGAAACGCCTGTGGGTAACCTCTCAGGTGGTAATGTGCAGCGTACCGTTCTTGCTAGAGAGCTATCTGCTGAGCAGATCAAATTATTGATTGTGGCAAATCCTGTCTTCGGCTTGGACTTTGCGGCGGTTGAATATATTCACAATCAAATTGTCGAAGCGCGAAATCGTGGTGTTGCTGTCCTCCTAGTCAGTGAAGATCTCGATGAGATTTTGACACTAAGCGATCGCATTTTGGTGATGAGTGATGGTCAATTCGTTTATGAAAGCACCAGTGCTGAAGCTAATCTCGCTGAGATTGGACAGAAAATGGCAGGACATTAACGATGATCATTAATCAACAAGTTCGGGTCTTTCCCGAATTGCTTACTCGTCCTAGCTATGATGATCTATTGTGGGAGCCATTTCGCCAAGGAGTCGAAATCTATCCTCTATATAAGAGTGATACGGGAGCAAGTGCGGCTCTACTGCGCTATGAAGCTGGAGCCAAGGTTCCCCATCATTCCCATTCTGGTTACGAACATATATTTGTATTGTCGGGTTCGCAAGCCGATGCCAATGGCAAATATACCAAGGGTTCCGTAATCATCAATCCTCCTGATACTAGCCATCAAGTCTCTAGTGAAGAAGGATGTGTAGTTCTCATTGTCTGGGAAAAGCCTGTAATTATTCACGAGTAATTTATACCAACTCACTGATATTACGTGGAAGATTCCAAGCCCCTCACCCCTAGCTCCTCTCCCAAAAGGGGAGAGGGGAACAAGAAATTAGTCTTACTCCCCCTCTCCCAAAAGGGGAGAGGGGGCTGGGGGGTGAGGGTTCCACGTAACATCGGTAATTCACAAAACAACTTATTTGTGTTTTTGTATTTATCCATTAGTACAGGCAACGCGCTGCAAGCCCTGTACTCAAATTATTGAGGAGAAACCTATGCCTGCGATCGCTGCTCAGCCCTATGAATACGAGCTACCAACTGATAGCAAGGTTGCTCTTGTGATTATCGATATGCAACGAGATTTTTTAGAACATGGTGGATTTGGTGAAGCGCTTGGGAATGATGTTACCCAACTGCAAAGCATTGTGCCAACTGTCAAACAACTTTTAGAAACATTCCGATCGCTAAATTTTCCAGTCATTCACACAATTGAGGCGCACTCACCTGATCTATCCGATTGTCCTCCCTCTAAGCTCAATCGTGGTCAAGGCGATCATCTCAAAATTGGTGATCAAGGCTCAATGGGCAGAATCTTAATTGCTGGTGAAGATGGGAATAACCCTATCCCTGAACTTACACCTTTAGAGAATGAAATTGTAATCATTAAGCCTGGAAAAGGTGCTTTTTGTCGGACAAATTTAGAAGAGATTTTACAAAAGGAAAATATTACCCATCTTCTATTTACAGGTGTAACTACGGAAGTTTGCGTACAGACAACCATGCGCGAAGCCAACGATCGCGGTTATGAATGCCTACTGATCGAGGACGGAACTGCTAGTTATTTTCCTGAATTTAAGCAATCAACCATTGAAATGCTTCGCGCTCAAGGTGGCATTATTGGCTGGACGGCTAGCTCTGAAGCGGTAATTTCTGCCTTAGCACCTAAAGCAATGGCTGCGTTAGTATAAACATCTTCTAAGTACTAGGCATACAGCAATTGTCGCTCAAACCCAAACCCAGAAAAAAAGCGTTGCTTCGCAACGCTTTTTTTCTGGGTTTGGGTTTGAGCGCAGAGCACAGTAAAATCCTTGCTGTGTTTGGTTTTTAATTCACAAAAGTGTGGCAACACTTTCGTGAATTGGTATAATCTTGTAAAGTCCTACATCAATTCTGATAAAGCTTTTATCAATCGCTGATTTTCGCGTTCTAGACGTACAGCCACTCGGAAATAGCGATCGCCTAATTCAGGGAAACTCAGACAATCACGAATGAGAATCTTATCTTTTTCTAGTAATTCCTTTTGTAAAAGAGAACCTGCAATTTCTGTTTGAACTAATAGATAATTTGCAGCATTTGGTAAGGGATTTAAACCTGATATTTGTGACAAACCTGTAAATAGTTGCGATTTAGCACCTTTTAACCAATCCCATGTTTGTTGCTGAAATTCCACATCTTCTAATACGGCAATACCTGCTGCTACGGCTAGACTATTGACACACCAAGGATCGCGCCATGCTTGCCAACGTTGCAAGCGGTCGGGATGGGCGATCGCGTAGCCAAGTCTCAATGCTGGCAAACTGTAGAACTTAGTCAGCGATCGCAAAATCACTAAATTAGGATGAGAGGGAACTAAATCGATTAGACTTTGTTGCTGCTCTAGTGTGAGAAAATCCATAAAAGCCTCATCAATCACCACCAAAGCAAACCTCTCTAGATAAGGCAGAATACTTTCTCTCGTAAATAAGTAGCCTGTCGGATTATGGGGATTATTGATTAAGATTCCTTTAGCATGAGAATCAGTGATTTCTGGCAGTTCCGCATTAAAATTTACTTCTTGATTTCCAAATAGAAATGGATATCTTTCCACTTCACAATCAAAGGTTTTTAGAGCGCGAAAGTAATCTGTAAAAGCAGGTGTAAACAGAACAGTTGAGGATAACTGTGAAAGATCACGTCCTACCCAAGTTAATAGCTCAGCCACACCGTTACCAGCTAAAATCCACTCTGATGACAGTTGATGAAACTTGCCTAAAGCTTCTCTGAGCAATGTATATTCAGGGTCAGGATAATGACTCAAATCAGTTAAATGGGACTGAATCGCGGCGATCGCTGATTTAGGTACACCAAGAGGATTAATACTCGCCGAAAAATCTAAGATTTGCTCTGGTGATATACCAGCCATACTCGCCGCCCATTGACGATTTCCCCCATGAATTGGGCGTAGTATTGGGCGTAAGTAATCAGACGATTGCATAGTTTTTTGTTTAGATTTTAGTTCAGGTACATTACTTACTTTAAATGCTTGCTATTGCAAGATTTTCATTTATAGCTGTCGCCGAACCAGAAAGTGAGTAGCGGCGCGAAGCGCCGCTACTCACTTTCTGGTTTTTCAATGTTCGGTCACACAACTTATGGGAATACAGGTTAAGCTAGGATTAATCATCGCTTCTTACGTCACAATCTATGCTACGAATTGTCACCCAGAGAACTGAAGCAGAATCCGAAATCAAGCGGATTTGCGATCGCATCTATGATGATCAGATGATCCACAAGGAAGCCACTGTCACCGAGATCATTCAAACTGTCAAACGCAAAGGTGATACAGCCCTCTTGCACTATACCTCTGAGTTTGATGGTCAGGACTTTACATCGGCGGAACTGCGCGTCAGTGGATCGGAACTTGATGCTGCTTATCAGCAAGTCAAAGGTGGGCTGCTCAAAGCGATCGAATTAGCGCATCAGCGTATCGAAGAATTTCATAAAATGCGTGTGCCGAAAAGCTGGGTACATTTTGGCGATAAAGATGTCGTGTTGGGCAAACGCTACACGCCTGTTGACTCGGCTGGTATTTATATCCCTGGGGGGAAAGCCGCCTATCCAAGTACTGTTTTGATGAATGCTGTCCCCGCAAGAGTCGCAGGGGTAAAGAAGATTGTGATGGTTACGCCTCCTGGGCAAGAACGCACGATCAATCCTGCAATTTTAGTAGCTGCTCAAGTAGCAGGTGTAGAAGAAATTTATCGTGTGGGTGGAGCGCAGGCGATCGCTGCCTTAGCCTATGGAACAGAAACTATTCCCAAGGTTGATGTAATCACAGGGCCAGGCAACATCTATGTCACCCTTGCGAAGAAACAAGTGTTTGGGCGAGTTGGTATTGACTCGATCGCGGGACCATCAGAAGTTTTAATCATTGCCGATGCGAGTGCAAATCCCACCTATGTTGCTGCTGATATGCTTGCCCAAGCCGAGCATGACCAGATGGCCGCATCGATCCTGCTCACCAATGATTCGCGCCTTGCTAATCGTGTCTGTGAAGAAGTCAATCGGATGCTGGAAACTCATCCACGCCGCTTAATGACCGAGAAAGCGATCGCCCATTATGGCTTAATCGTCGTTGTCGATACTCTGAAAACTGCCGCCGAACTCTCAAATCAATTTGCACCCGAACATCTAGAACTTGAAGTCGAAGAACCTTGGCAGTTAGTCGATCAAATCCGTCATGCGGGGGCTATTTTTATCGGACATTCTACGCCTGAAGCCGTTGGGGATTATTTAGCGGGACCAAATCATACTTTACCTACCTGTGGCGGAGCGCGTTATTCCTCGGCGCTAGGTGTCGAAACTTTCCTCAAACATTCCAGTTTGATTCAGTACAGCCCCGAAGCCCTAAAAGAAGTGTCAGGAGCGATCGCTTTATTAACCGAAGCCGAAGGCTTACCCTCACACGGTGATTCAGTAAGATTACGCCTACAAGATCTGTAATCGCTATGGTTATAGCCAATTCCCTGCCAACATTAACAATTCTGGAAAACGGCGATCGCCTGAATCGCTTTGAATTTGAGCGGCGTTATACAGCCTCAAATATCAAAAAAGCGGAACTCATCGAAGGACTTGTATACGCGGCATCTCCCTTGCGTTTTACACCCCATGCCGAACCTCACGGTCGCATCATTGGATGGCTAATTGCATATCAAGCTATGGCAAGTGGTTTAAAAGTTGGCATTGAGCCAACAGTCCGACTGGATGCTGATAACGAACCGCAACCAGATGCAGTCTTATTTCGGCTAGGTGGTAATGCTCAAGTTGATGAGGATGGCTATATTACAGGCTCACCTGAATTAATTGTCGAAATTGCCGCGAGTACTGTTTCCTATGATTTGCACGCTAAAAAACGCGCCTATGAACGTAATGGGGTAAAGGAATACATTGTTTGGCGGACATTGGATCAACAAATTGATTGGTTTGTTTTAGAGAAGGGTGCGACCTTGACATAATACGAAGATTGTAGAACAATGAAAGAATAACGAAGGAGATCAAGAAAGAAAATGTCGGCAAAGTTAATAAGTGTAGAAGGCACAAAAGTAAAAATCGAACTTACAA